>JAMOOS010000122.1 GCA_027065245.1 Desulfuromonadaceae bacterium
CCAAAGCGTCTGATCCTTTTAACGACAATTTGGAACTGGGAATTACGCAGGATGGAAAACTGCATGTATATATCGACACAGTTGGAAAAGATACCCAGGCTGATATCGGTGGCGGTATAACCGTTGGTGCGTGGCACTTTGTTGCTGTTACCTACGACAATGGTGTCGTCAGGGTGAATATAGACGGAGTGGAAAGCAGCAGCTCCGCGTGGAATGGCGGTGGTCAGCTTGATAACGCCGCTGGCAGCCCGTTTACCGTGGCTTCGTCTCAGCACTACGACAATTATTTTACCGGCAATGTGGACGAGGTCAAGGTTTATGCTCAGCCCCTCAGCGGAGCACAGGTAGAGCAGATACGTCTTAACGAAGCGGCCGGCAATAACTACGATGGCAGCGCCAGAGTTTGTAATTGTGTCAGGCCGCTGGCCGATTATCGCTTCGATGCCTGTTCTCTGGTCGGCGGGGTGACTGATGCCAGTGGCAGTGGTTACAACGGTATCGTCCAGGGCGGCATGGAATCTGTTTCTGGCGGCATGATCTGTCGTGGCGGTGGCTTTGATGGGGTGGATGACTATGTGGAATTGCCTGGTTTCCCCAATTTGCAGAACAGTTTTACTGTGATCGCTTGGGTACGTACCGGCGACAGAAGCAAGGTTGGCCAGCGGATATTCGCCGACGACGAGAACAACAGCACTGGTTACGCTGTCAGTATTGGTGATGGTGGTGCCGGAACGGTGCGTTTTTATGATCGCAGCCAATCCGGCAACGGGGTAATTGATTCTGCCGCAGTTATAAATGATGATACATGGTATCTGGTGGCAGCAGTTGCCGATGTTGACGGCGGCAGACGTCATCTGTATGTACTCGATCAGACTGGTGCAGTTCTAGATCATCAAGAACAGGGGTTCAGTGCTCCTGCCAGTCGCGATGGCGGCATGGCCACCATCGGTGGTGAAACTGCCTCCAGTTCCGAAGCGGGGCGCAAGTTTGCCGGGCGTATAGACGAAGTGAAGGTGTTTGGCATAGCTCTTGGTGAACAGGAGATAAAAAATATCTGTGTCAATGAGGCAAACGGAAACGACTACGACGGTCGTCCCCGCAACTGTGACTGCTGCCGGAGTTACACCGGTCCGATAGAACCGATCCATTTTGAAGGCGGCACTGTGGCGCTGATCAATACCTACAACCATAAAAAATGGACACACATTACTTTCGCACAGCCATTCGATGAACCGCCGGTGGTTTTTATTGTCTTGGAAGCTGCTGGCTCCGATCCGGCTGCACCGCGCATACGCAACATAACCATCAACGGTTTTGATGCGGTTATTGCCGAACCCCAGGGCGAAGATGGCCCGCATATCAGCCAGACCGTCAATTATTTTGCCATCAACAAGGGGATTCATCGTGTCGGTGATGAACTGCTGCTGGTTGATAGCGTTGATACCAAGCAGTATCAGCAGGCCAGCCATGGTGTCAGTGTTTCCGATGCCTGGATTGAGATACCCCAGTATCTGTTTTGCAATCCGGTGGTAGTGGCAAATATCCAGGAATTGGCCAACGAGAGTTCTACGCTGCCAAACGCTCGTTCTATCCCCTGGCTTACCAGTGCAGTAAAAGTGGATTCAGGTCGGGTGTATGTGGCTCTGGAGCGCAGTGAAACCGATGAAGGCGGTGTGTCCAATGCTGAGACTATTGGTTATATGATGGCGGAAGGTAATGTCCAGACCGATTTTATTGACGATGCTGACAACAAAATATGGTTTGAAACCATCAAAACCGGGCGGCTGTTTGTCGGCTGGGATGACGGTTGCCGGTCGGTTTCTTTTGTCAACAATTATACCAAAGCTCCTCTTATTGCCGCCAGCATGAATTCTAAAAATGAAGCCGATGGCGGTTGGCTGCGGCGCTGTGCCCTCAACAAGGATGTGGTCGGGTTTCGCATTGACGAAGATCGTTACTACCGGCACAACTATAACAACGCCAGCCCGCCTCAGGATGCCGAACGTAATCATGTGCCCGAGGTGGGCGGAATATTCGTTTTTTCCGATAATTTTGTCCTGATCGACCGCCTTAATCATTTTAAGATAGAACACGACGGCACGGCGATAAACTGCCTGCCCGAAGAGATAACCATCAGCGCCCACGACAAGTCGCATAATGTGCTGGCTGCTTATGCCGGTACCATCGAACTGTCTACCTCCACCAACCACGGCAACTGGCTGATCGGCAGCGGCAAAGGGGTGCTCAACAACGGTAGTGCCGACGACGGGGCGGCCACCTATACCTTTGACGCCAGTGATAACGGCGTGGTTAAACTGCTGTTTAGTGATACCCATCTGGAAACGGTTGATATCGATGTGGAAGATGGCATATTCAGTGAACGCTCGGGGACTGCTGCCGCCGATGAAGATCCGGTCCTGGAGATTAAAGACAGCGGCTTCGTGTTTCATCCCGATAACGATGTAAATGCCGATATCGGCACTCAGATATGCGGCAAGTATTCCAACACCGGGCATAACAGTCACGTTGTCCATCTGGTGGCCATGGCCACGGATAACGCCAGTGGCACCTGTGCTGCCGCCCTGGATGGAAATGTTACCGTGGAGCTTGGCTACGAATGTATCGATCCGGCAACCTGCAGCGCCAACCGGGTTGATATAAGTGCCGGTGGTATTACCACAACCCTGGCAGGAACCGCCGCCGCCGCGGCACGGGTATATACGGAGGTACCGTTAACTTTTGACGCTGACGGGGCTGAACTGGCGCTCAACTATCACGATGCCGGTAAGATAAAGTTGTTTGCCCGTTATGTAAAAGCACTGGAAATCGATGCCAACGGCGAGCGGGTAGCCAATACCGGCCTCGATCTTGAGGGTGATTCCAACGAATTTGTAGTGCGGCCCTTCGGTATATACTTCAACGTTGTTGACAATCCGGCAGCTCAGGATGAAAACGGCGGCAAATTTATCGCCGCTGGCAAAGAGTTCAAACTCAATCTTGCGGCGGTGTGCTGGCAGAGCGGCGACGACAGCGACAGCGATGGTGTTCCCGACGGCCACAACGACGATGATCCCGCCAATAACGCCGATTTGAGCAATAACGGCATAGCGGATAACGCCGTCGGCACGGTAACCATCAGCCATCTGCTGTGGCAGCCGACTGGTGGCGTGGCTGGCAGTCTGGGCGGTACCACCGCGCCATTACTGGCGGCGGGGCGGGCCAGCAGCGACGATCTCACCTATAGTGAAGTGGGGATCATGGAACTGCACGGGGTGATGAACGATTATCTCGGTGGTGGCGAGGGCGTATCCGGTCGCAGCGGGGCGGTGGGACGTTTCATTCCCGATCATTTTCGTGCTGCGGTGGAAAATGATGGCGAGTTTGCCAATGCCTGTACCGGTTTTACCTATATCGGCCAGCTGTTTGGCTATGCCAGCGGCGAAGAACCGGAGCTTAAGATAACCGCCGAAAACTACACCGGCGCTACTACGCAGAATTACCGTGACGGTTTTGTTAAGCTCACCTCGGCACAGCCGCCGCAGGTCAAAGTGGATATGCCTGCCAGTGACAGCAGTCAGCACGGTGTCGCCGCCGGCAATCCGCTGCTCAACGTAACGGTAAGCGCAGATGCTCCCACTCTGGACGCCAACGACGATGGCACCCTTACCTTCAAGCTGGGCAGTGATGACAAGTTTACCTATCTCAAGGAGGGCAACGCCCTGGTGGCGCCATTCAGTACCGATCTGGCCATAGAGGTGGCGCAGATAAAAGACAGTGACGCCGTGGAGGCAATCAACCTGCCCGGTGATGCTACCTTCAATCCCGCCGCCGTTACACAGCGTTTCGGTCGCCTGCGGGTGATAAACGCCCACGGTTCCGAGCTGTTGCCGCTGGATATGCATGTTGTGGCCGAGTATTTCGACGGCAATACCTTTGTTCCGGCCAGTGACGATAATTGTACCGTGCTTGATTCCACCAATTTTACCTTCACTTCACATCCTGGCACTATCCCGTCGCCGCAGGTGGGCAGTTGGAGCAATGGCGGCATAACTCTTCAGTGGCATAACCCGCCTTATGATCCCGGCTATGTGGATGTGGATATTGATTTATCAGCCCAGCCGTGGTTGCAGTTTGATTGGGATAACGATGGCGTGTATGATGATAGTCCCGTCGACAAGCGGGCCACGTTCGGTATCTACAAAGGCAGTGAACATATAATCTATCTGCGTGAAACAACCTGGCGCTAGGAGTGTACTGGACTTTACGGATCGAAGCGAAAAATTGACTGGTCGACCACAGATTTTTCTCATTTGAAGGCGAATAGTCGTAGCTATTTGTCGAAAAGGAGCGGAAATATGTACCGGCCAGACGGTTTTGCAGCCGATTCATGGAAAGCCCGGCAGGCTCATAGTACTGGGTAACGCGAGGAAAACGGAGCAATCTATGCATGATGCATTCATCGGCCGCCAGCCGATTTTTGACCGTGATATAAAGGTGTACGCTTACGAGCTGCTGTATCGGCACGGTTTTGTCGACAAGGCGGTAATTGAGGATGACGACGCCGCCAGCAGTACCGTGCTGGTTAATATGCTGCTGGAGATCGGTCTCGACAGTCTGGTGGGTAATCACAAGGCGTTCTGCAATTTTACCCGTGGTTTTCTGCTTCAGGAACAGGATCTCAGTTTTGTCGCCGACCGTCTGGTGGTGGAGGTGCTGGAATCGGTGGCTGCTGATGACGAGGTGCTGGCGGCGGTGCGTGGTTTTATTGAGCGCGGGCACATGATTGCGCTGGATGATTTTGTCTACCGCGAAGATCTGCGTCCGCTGGTGGAACTGGCCGATATGATCAAGATCGACGTGATGGATCTGGGTATGGACGGGGTGGCGCAGCAGGCCGAATTGATACGGCAGGTGAAGCCGGTGAAGCTGCTGGCGGAAAAAGTTGAAACCCGCGAAGAATTTTCCCGGTGTCTCGATATGGGTTTTGATTATTTTCAGGGGTATTTTTTCAGTAAACCTATTGTTGTCACCGGCAAAAAATTACCTCCGGCCCGTGTGGCCATGCTGCGTCTGCTGGCTGAGCTGCAGAATCCCGATGTAAGTATGGAGCGGGTGGAGGAAATTATCCAGCAGGATGTCAATCTGAGTGTAAAACTGTTGCGCCAGGTTAATTCCAGTTATTATAACCTCATCAGTGAAGTTACGTCGATAAAACACGCTGTGGTACGGGTAGGGCTGCAACATATTCGTACCTGGGCCAGTGTGCTGATGATGGGCAGTGTCAGCGACAAGCCGGATGAACTGATGACCATGGCGCTTATTCGCGGCAAAATGTGCGAGATTCTGGCGCAGCAGCACAAATTTCCCGATGAGACCAGTTATTTTACAGTAGGATTGTTTTCCCTGCTGGAAAGCCTCCTCGACGCTCCAATGGAGCATATTCTCGAAGGATTGCCCCTGTCGCAGGCTATCAACGATGCCTTGCTGCGAGGCGAGGGTACGCGGGGGCAAGTGTTGCGCTGTGTGCAGGAGTACGAGCAGGCGCACTGGTCGGCCCTCGCTTCTCATTGCGCAGCCGCCGGAGATCTGGCCCTGGCTTATCGCAAGGCGGTAGCATGGGCAGATGAAATCGCCAGCAGTATGGTTTAATCTCCAGCCGTGGTGCGGTAGTAGGTGTAGTCGCTGAGGCAGGTAGCGAACTGCTTTAGAGCTAGCTGACGCTCATCAACGCTGATAACGCCGTTGCGCACCAGTCTTTCGGCATGGCGGCGCAGGTTTTCCTGCAGTTCACCGTAGTTGTATTGTACCTGTTTCAAAGTGTCGGCGACGGTTTCGCCACTGAGTTCCTGCATGTAGTCAACGCCGCCGTCTTTGTTTATTCGCACACTTATTACGTTGGTGTCGCCGAACAGGTTGTGGATGTCTCCAAGGGTTTCTTGATAGGCTCCCATAAGAAATACCCCCAGATAATAAATTTCTCCCGCCAGCGGCTGATGCAGCGGCAGAGTTGACTGTTCTCGTCCATTGACGATGAAGCGATCAAGCTTGCCGTCGCAATCACAGGTAAGATCGGCTATTATCGCCCGCCTGTCCGGATGCTGGTGCAGCCGCTGAAGCGGAACTACGGGAAAATACTGGCCAATGGCCCAGGTGTCGGGCAGAGATTGAAAAACGCTGAAATTGCCGTAATAAATATCCGCCAGATTCTGACGCATAGCGGCAGCAGCGGCGTTGTCCAGATCAGTGGTATGTTGGCGTGCCAGCTGCTGGACAATGGCCAGGTAGATATCCTCGCCGCAGGCGCGTTCACGCAGGGTTATCGCTCCGTTCTGGAACTGACGGCGCAGGTCATTGCGCAATTCTGTGGCGCGGTGATAATAAGCTGTAGCAGTGGCGGGATGATTTTGTCGCAGGGCATAAAGCTGATGCAGTATCGTCGGCCAGCTGGCGGCAGGGCAGGTCGGCACCTGCGCCGCCTCAAAATGCATCACGTCAATAACGTCGAACAGCAGCATGCTGGCATGAGCTACCATCGCCCGGCCCGATTCGGTGACAATATGCGGATGGGTGATAGCAGCCGTTTCCATGCAGGAACGTACTTGATTGACAATGGTGGTAGCGTAGTCTCGCAGAGTGTAATCGCACGAGTGACTCAAGTTGGCAGTGCAGCCGCTGTAGTCCACCGCCAGGCCGCCGCCGAAATCGATGTATCCCATGGCAGCTCCCGCCTGTACCATGCTGGCATAGTAACGACAAGCGGCATTTACTCCGGCGCGGATATCGTCCAAAGCCGGAATCTGCGAGCCAAGGTGGCAGTGTAACAGCCGCAGGCAATCGAGTTTGTCGTGTTGGCGCAGGATGTCCAGCATGGTTACCAACTGGCGGCTGTCAAGGCCAAAACTGCTGCGATCGCCGCTGGTTTCTGTCCACATGCCAGCTACTTTTACAGCTACTTTTATCCGTGCGCCCAGCAGTGGTTTTATTCCCAGAGATGTGCTTCTTTCCAGTACCAGTGTAAGTTCGTCCAGTGATTCAATCACAAATATGCAGCGCTGCCCCAGTCTGCGTGCCCATAAGCCCATATCGACAAACGCGCGATCCTTGTAGCCGTTCATAATCAGCAGGGCGTTGTCGTTCAGATTGGCCAGCGCCAGTGCCAATTCTGCCTTGCTGCCCGCCTCCAGACCGTAGCAATGCGGCGCGCCACAGCGACATATCTCTTCGATAACCTGTCGTTGCTGATTGACTTTAACCGGGAAAACACCGCAATAATTGCCGTTGTAGCTGTTGGTGCTGATGGCGTGATTAAAGCTGTCGTGCAGCAGTTTTATACGGTCAGCCAGAATATTTTCCACTCTCAGCAACAACGGGGTGGTGTGGCCGCGTTGTCTGGCTCCGGTGATAATCTTTCTTATGGATACCGAGGCACAATCGGGCAGAGCTACGGTCATGTCACCGTCGGTATCGATGTCGAATATACCGTTGCCCCAGCGGTCGATGCCGTACAGTCTGGCTGAATCTTCAGTTGACCATTGTAGCGCGCTGTTGCTCATTGTCTGCTCCGTCGGTGTGCTAATAAAGTGAATCGTTTTATTCGCTGCCGGGCAATAATGGCGCAAATCCATCTGTTGTGCAATATTGATTGACCGGCTGCACACAGATGTTTTATAAAAAGATACGCAAAATTAATGAGAGTTGTTCCGCTGGCGCGAATCTGCCATGGACAGATGAATTGGGAGGTCTGTATGCGAAGATGGGATAAGGCGGGAGGGATAGCAATACTGGCACTTGCGCTGTTGCTTGCTGTGGCGCTGTGTGGTTGTGAATCTAAATTGAAACAGCAGAAGAAAAGCCTGCAACCGTTTGTAACAACGGTAAAATCATTGCAGAACAGGCTTAAGAAAAAAATTGATCCCGATGCTGTGGATGCGATGCTGGATGAGTACAGCCGCGCCAGCGAATCCATCAGCGACGAAATATTGCGCGATCACCCCGATTTGTATGAGCTGATAATTGAAAGCGGAGATATTCTCGCCGCCGCTGCAGAAAATATGGACGTTGTCCGGGCAGACGGACTGGATGAGTTTCTCGACCGGGCCGGCGCTGTAATGCTTAGTGGCGACCGCCACGTGGAAGTGGTGGACGGCAAGATGGTGCTTGTCTCTGTTACCGACATGACCCCCATTGCTCGTGAGTTAGAGGAGCGTAAACAGGCAGCGACCGAAGCTAAAGAGCAGTTAGGCCAGTTTATTGCCAACTGCCGGGCCATGGTGGCGTATGTAGACACTTTGTAGCCACGCTTGGCAGGGAGAGGATAAATTGGCTGATAACGGAATTAAAGGATCTGGTGGCAAAAGCAGTTTGCTCGATTTTCGTGATGTTCTAAGATATCGCAAAGTGGCGGCTAAGCTGATTATTGCCAGTCGAGTGTTGCTGGCACTGGCGTTTATTGTCGCAGTGTTGAGTTTTGCGGCAGCCGGAATGGCCTGGTGGGTGAAGGATGTAGCACGTTATGTGGCTGCCATTGCATTTCTCTTTTGTCTCTATCTGGTTTGGGAGGCCGACGTTCTGGAAAAAGGACTGAAAAACCGGAATGTAGCGGTACTTTCCTGTGGCAGGAGAATAAAAGCAGTGATTAGCCTCGGTGTTATCGCTGCGGTAATGATGCCAATGCTGGTGCTTGATGTGTCGGCCTGGTCTGCGCGGGGTAAAGACCTTGCTCATTTCAGGCAGGCTGTGCGTCATGCTGATTACGATTGGATTGCCGCCTGCCTGTATGATAGCGATACTGAACGGCGGTTTCTTATCGCAGAACAGGTGGCGGACAATCCAAAATTGCTCAGGAGTAGCGATGAGGTGTTGTCCGCTATGCTGAGTGGAGGTAACTATCAGTTTCTTTCTTTACGGCAATTGCGCGAAGCACTGGAGATATTTTTGCGCCACGCGACCAGCATGATTCTGTCTGTCGACTATGTGCAAGATAGCGATATGTACATCCGTGGTAGGAAATCGATAATTATCTATCGCGATAAGGTGCGCTGGCCCGCTGCTCACAATGATTTTTCCGACCATAACTGGGACAAGCAGCGCTTGTTCAATGCGGTAAGTGATACTGCCGCCGTGGTGGTAGTTAGTGAATCCTACAAGCGTATCGGTGAATATCACGGCACCACTAGTTGCGGTTCCGTGACAGGGAAGCAAGTGTTGTGGGATGTGGACGTTTTTGACAAACAGGCTAAAGTTATTACTGCTCAAGCGCATTTTGCCGGTGAGCGGCCTTTATCTGTTCAATTGCCCGAGGGCAGTACCGGTACCTTCAAGGCGGCGGCACCAGTGCGTAAATTCAGGGAATGGTTGGCGTCTCTGGAGTGTCGTGATTGAAGAAAGCGGTGCCGCGAGTGATCTTTTGTCATTGTTTCAGGTGCCTGGCAACAGGAAAGGGAGCGCCTCACAGCGCTCCCTTTCCTGTTGTTGGATTGCGTTACTTCTTTTTCTCCAGTTTGGCGTTCAGCCGCATCTGTTTGTCCATCTCTTTTATCTCGACGATGCTCTCCTTCAGTTTGGCGTAACCGTACCAGGTGGTGTAGTCGGGCATGTTGTGGAATGCCGCCTGATAGGTTTTCATGCGGAAGTCCATGAACATCTCGTACAGCACCTCTTCAATGGGGGTGCGTACCTCGTAGAAGGTGAGCAGGTCGGGATACGGCCAGGTGAACTGGTTGGTTTTCTTCTCGATGATACCGTCGCGGTACAGGTTGGCGACGATGTCGATCCCCTCGGCCAGCAGTTTGTCCGCCGCCTTGATCATAAGATCGGCGTTGTGCAGGTTCTGCTTGGCAAATGAGGCGCTGTGGCACTTTTGGCAGACGCCGAGCATCTTGGCGCGCTCTTTATCGAACGATTCCTTGGTCAGACGAGCCAGATCCGCCGCTTTAACCACATCGAGACGAGCGGTGGGCTTGCCGTTGGCATCGAGAACGCCCAGCGCCTTGAGGATGGTGGCACGATAGCCCATCCACTCCTGATCTGATTCCGGCAGCCGCAACGCCAAAAATCCCCAGGCGCTCATTACATGGTGATCGCCGTCGCTCATGTGGCAATCCTGGCAGGTGGGGCCGCGGTGCGCTTTGCGGTCGGTGAGATAGGCGGCACCGTGCTTGGAGGCGCGCCACATCTCCCACTGAGCGTGGTCGAAACCGGTATGGCAACTCTCGCACGCTTCAGGTTCGCGCGCTTCCACCACGGTAAAGGCGTGGCGGGTATGGCAGTTCTGGCAGTCCATGCCGTACTTGTAGTATTTGCGTGCTTCGTTATCACGTGCGCCTTTGTCGGTTATGCCCAGGTTGTGGCAGCCGTTACAGCCTTTCTGACCGTCGATAAACGCCTGCGGCTGCTGATGGGAGAAGCCGGGGAAGGCGGTGATGGGCAGCAGACCCTTGGCATGCTTGCCGCTCATATATTGCTTGGTCTGTTTTTTGTGACATTTCTTGCAGGTGGAAATGGTGGGCAGAACCGCCTTATCGGCATCGTTGGCACTGGTGTGTTTCTTGCCGTGGCAGGAAGCGCAGGTCATCCGCTTGGCCATTTTGCCGCGATTGAAATCCTTGACAATGCCGGGAGTGATTTTGGCGTGGCAGGTTTCGCAGTCGGACGGCTTTGCCAGTGCCGTGGTGATGCCGAATCCGGTAAGCATAAAAGCAATGGTTACCAGCAAGTAAATTCCTCGTTTCAGCATAGATTGTTACCTCCTTATAGATTAGTTAGTGGCAATATGCTCGCCCCATTCTATGCCTACCGCAAGAATTTTCCCAACAAAAAATGTTTTTACCTGCTGCTGTAGTGTTGTGTGCCGTCGCTTACAGTTCCTCCGGTGTGAAAGCCACGACGTTATCTATACTGGGGCTGTCGCACAACAGCATCACCAGACGGTCGATACCAAGGGCGATGCCGGCGGCGGCGGACAGGTGCTCCAGTTCGCGTAAAAATGGTTCCGGCAGCGGATGTGGCGTTTTGCCGCTGGCGCGGCGTTGCTGTTCTTCGTTTTCAAAGCGCTGGCGTTGAGTAGTGGCATCGCACAATTCGCCAAAGGCATTGGCCAGTTCCATGCCGCCTATGTACAGTTCAAAACGTTCCGCCAGGTGCGGATTGTCTGGTTGTAGGCGGGCCAGGGCGGCCATGGCGGCGGGGTAGTCGCAGATAAAAGTCGGTCTGGTGCGACCTAAGTTGGGTTCTACCTCGGTGGTGTAAACTTCTTCAAAACAGTTTTGTTGCATGGCATGTTGTAGTGATAGCGAAGCGTAACGGACAAATGCTTCTTTAAGAGTCAGCCGCTCAAAGGGTGGTGTTAAATCTATTGGCTGTCCCTGCCAGAAAAGTTGCCTGCTGTCGGCAAGCTCTATAAGCAACTGCTGGCAGTCGTCCATAAGGGTGGTATAGGAGCTGTGGCGCCGATACCATTCCAGCATGGTGAATTCCGGCAGATGGCGACTGCCGCGCTCGGCGGCGCGCCAGCAGTGGCAGATTTGAAATATCCGTTCATAACCGGCGGCCAGCAGCCGTTTCATGCACAACTCCGGCGAGGTGTGCAGTACCATATCGCCGCAGGTGACGGCATCTATATGCAGTTCAGGCGCGTTGCATGGAATGCGCTGAGGCGTTTCTACTTCGAGAAAATCACGGTTGGTAAAAAAAGCGCGGATTCGTTGCAGAATCCGCGCCCGTTGGTGCAGATGGCGCCGTTTGTGCGCCAGTGTATGGTTAAAGCCGTCCACGCCGGGATTATTCCTTGACGCGGGTGATATATTCGCCGGTGCGGGTGTCGATCTGGATAAGAGTTCCTTCATCGACAAACGAGGGTACCTGCAGGGTGTAGCCGGTTTCCACCGTGGCCGGTTTGTTGTTGCCGGCGGCGGTATCACCTTTTACCCACGGCTCAGAGTGGGTGACGCGCAGATTGACGAAGTTGGGCAGGGTAACGCCAATGCCCATGCCGTTGTACATCAGCACTTTCACTTCCATGTTGTCGACGAGAAAATACTTGTCGTCACCGAGGGTTTTTTCGCTGATGGAGATCTGTTCATAGTTTTTGCTGTCCATGAACACGTAGCCGGTTTCATCCTGATACAGGTACTGCATGTCGCGTTCTTCCAGCGCCGCCGGTTCAAAGCTTTCACCGCTGCGGTAGGTGCGGTCGAACAGGGCGCCGGTGATCATATTGCGCAGTTTGCAGCGGTACAGCGCCTGCCCCTTGCCGGGTTTCGAAAAGTCAAACGCCGCTATTACGTGCGGTTCACCGTCGATTATGATTTTAAGACCCTTTTTCAGGTCGGAACAGTTGTACATGGTTAGACTCCTTTTGCATGATGACAGATCCATTTTCGTGTGGCGCCAGCGGATAATCGGCCACGCAACCCGGCATTTAAGCACAAGCAGGCGTGGTTGTCATGGGAAAAACCGCGAGCCACTCCACCAGAGAGGCAGAGTGGCTCGCGTTACGAGGCGTTATGTGGTTTGGTAGTGGTAGGGTATGGAGTTTTCTATTTCACAACGCCCGAAGAGGTGACAGCGTGGTTAAATACCTCGCTGATAACTTGTTCAAGACCGGTGTAGATGGCGGACAAACCGCAGAAAATACCCTCGTAGCCGGCGATAACCTTGATGGCATGGTTGCCGGTAAAGTCGGCGGCGGCCAGCAGGATAAACAGCAGCGTCAGTGAACCGAATACCACCTGCAGGGCACGGCTGAGCTTGAAGGTGCCGAGGAACAGAATAAGAGAGAACAACCCCCAGCAACTCAGATAAAAGCCCATGGCCTGAGATGAAGATGCTGCCACCATGCCGGTTTTCGGCAGTAGAATCAGTGCTACCAGTGTCAGCCAGAACAGTCCGTAAGAGGTAAAGGCGGTGGCGCCGAAGGTGTTGTTCTTTTTCCACTCCATCACGCCGACGATGATCTGGCCGACGCCGCCGTAGAAGATTCCCATGCCGAGGATCATGGCATCCAGCGGGAAGAAGCCAGCGTTATGCAGATTGAGCAGTACGGTGGTCATGCCAAAGCCGAGCAGACCCAGGGGCGCAGGATTGGCAGTAGTGTCT
>JAMOOS010000123.1 GCA_027065245.1 Desulfuromonadaceae bacterium
CTCGTCTTAAAGATGAGGTTGATGTGCTGCGTAAGCAACTACAACAGCACAACAAATCCAAGTCGGCCCTTGAGCAGCAATGGCAGCAGATGAAGCAGCAACTGGCCGATAAGGAGCAGCAATTAAGCACTGTCAATGAAGAACTGCGCCAGACCAAAGAACAATTTGCCCAGTTACAGAGCAAGGCGCAGGCGGTGATGCAGATAGACGCCGAACGCCAGCATCTCAAAGAGGAACTGGCCACGGTTACCGATGAACTGGAGCAACTGCGCAATCACAGCAATATCCTGCTTAAAACCGCCATGATTAAATGGTTTCTGGCCGGTGCCGGGGTGCTGTTTGTCGGCTGGGTGGCGGGCAAGTTTTCGCGCCGCAAAAAGCGTGGTCTGAGCAGTTTTTAGCTGATTGCATTGTTGCTGATGGCGCTGTCCCCTTATCCGTCACGTTTGGTGGTACCGCACGATGCCGCTGCGGCGGCAGTGTTGCCGTTTTTGTGCCGCCATTTCCCGCGGGTGGCACCGGCGCAGTGGCGGCGCCGTTTTGCCGCCGGTCTGGTAATGGATGAACACATGCGGCCGCTGGCGCCGACAGCGCCGGTGCGGCCCGGCCTGGTACTCTACTACTACCGCGAGCTGGACGACGAAGTTTGTATCCCCGCCGCCGAGGAGATTATCCATCACGATGCCGACCTGCTGGTGGCATGCAAACCCCATTTTTTGCCGGTAACACCGGGTGGCCGCTTTGTAAGTGAAAACCTGCTTTTTCGTCTGCGCCAGCGTACCGGCAACCATGAGCTGGTGCCGTTGCACCGTATCGACCGCCATACCGCCGGGCTGGTGCTGTTTTCCTGTCGCCGCGTTAGTCGCAGTGTGTACGCGGCGCTGTTCAGCGAGGGGCGGGTGAAAAAAACCTACCTGGCGGCAGCGCTTTGTCCGCAGCCGCCGCGGCAGTGGCGCTGGGAAGTTGCCAACCGTATTGAACGGGGCGAGCCGTGGTTTCGCCGCCGCAGTTGCCGTGGTGCGGTGAACGCCCGCTCCGTCATCAGACTGGTGCAGTGCCAAGATGGCATCGGCCTGTTTGAGTTGCAGCCGATTACCGGCAAGACTCATCAGTTGCGTGTCCACATGAGCGACAGCGGCTTCCCTATCCTCAACGACCGCTATTACCCGCGCCTGCTGCCGGAACAGGCGGACGACTACGACCGTCCGCTGCAATTGCTGGCAAAATCCCTGTCTTTCACCGATCCTGTAACTGGTAAACGGTGCTGTTTTGAGTCGCCGCGCGCGCTAACTCTGCCGAGCGGTTTGTCAGACTTTCCATGAATCGGCGGTAAAACCGTCTGACCGGTGCGTATTTCCGCTCTGTTTCGACCAATAGCTGCGGTTGTTCGCCTGCAAACGAGCGAAAATCTGTGGTTGACCAGTCTTTTCGCCACCTTGTCAGTCGCGCCAGCGGCGTGTAAGTTCGGCGTAGGCGTCAATGCGCCGGTCGCGAAAAAACGGCCAGATGCGGCGCACCTGTTCACTGCGGTGCAAATCTACACTGGCGTGCACAACGCATTCCTCAACGGCGGCACGCGCCAGGATTTCGCCCTGGGGACCGGCGGCAAAGCTGTTGCCCCAGAACTCAATGCCGTCGTGTGCCGCTGCGGCGGGGGCGGCTTCAAACCCGACCCGATTGACGGCCAGCAGCGGCACGCCGTTGGCTATGGCGTGGCCACGCTGTACGGTAAGCCAGGCATCAAGTTGGCGCTGCTGTTCGGCGCTGTCATCGGCTGGATCCCAGCCGATGGCGGTGGGGTAGATGAGCAGTTGCGCCCCGGCCAGCGCCATCAGCCGCGCCGCTTCGGGGTACCACTGGTCCCAGCACACCAGCACGCCCAGTTTACCGACGCTGGTGGCAATGGGGGTAAACGTGCCGTCGCCGGGGGTGAAATAAAATTTTTCGTAGAAGCCGGGGTCGTCGGGGATATGCATTTTACGATACACCCCGGCGATACTGCCATCGCGCTCAACTACCACGGCACTGTTGTGATATACGGCGCTGCTGCGCCGCTCAAACAGGGAAATCACCAGCACTATCCGCAGCTCGGCGGCCAGAGCGCTTAAAGTGGTGACGCTGGTGCCGTCTATGGTTTCGGCCAGGGCAAAATTGGCGCAGTCCTCACTCTGGCAGAAATAGGCGCTGCCGTGCAGCTCGGCCAGTACGATGAGTTCGGCGCCGTCGGCGGCGGCGCGGCGGATGGCGGTGCAGCTGGCGGCCAGGTTGTTTGCGTGGCTGTCGCGGCAGCGGTGTTGAATCAGAGCGCAGTTGACAGTAGTCATGGCAATGTCCCCCGGTGCAGTTGCATGGTCAGGCAGTGTAGTGAGCCGTGCTGGCGGATAACGGTGCGGCAGTCGATGGCGATGATCTCACGGGTGGGAAACGCCGCAGCGATAACCTCAAGCGCCGCCGCGTCGGCCGGGTCGGCGTATGTCGGTACCAGTACCGCCTGGTTGATGACAAGAAAATTGGCGTAAGTGGCGGGTAGACGCTGGCCGTCTGCGTCGAACCTGGCCTGTGGCCACGGCAGGGGCAGCAGGTTGTATGGTCGTCCGTTGGCGCTGCGCAGGCAGCGCAGTTGCCGCTCCATGGCGCGCAGCTCCCGGTAGTGCTGGTCGCCGCTGTCGTTACAGGCGGTATAGATGATGGTGTCGTCCGGGGCAAAGCGGGCCAGAGTATCGATATGGCTGTCGGTATCGTCACCGGCTAAGTAACCGTAGTCAAGCCACAGCAGCCGCTTTATCCCCAGCCGCCTGGCCAGGTAGTCTTCTATCTGCTCTTTGTTCAGATGGGGATTGCGGTTGGGGTTGAGCAGGCAGGCGCTGGTGGTGAGTACGCTGCCGTGTCCGTCGCTGTCGATACTGCCGCCCTCCAGTACCATGGCATGGTGTTCCAGAGGGCAGGCAAATGCCTGCTGGCGCGCCAGCTCGGCGGTGATGCTGTTGTCTCTGGCGGCGGGGAACTTGCCGCCCCAGCCGTTGAAGGTGAAGTTGTGCAGTTGCGCCTGCTCACCGTTGTAGACTGTTATGGGGCCGAAATCGCGTGCCCAGGTGTCGTCACTGGCGCAGGCGTACAGACTGATATTGCTGCTGGCTGCTCCAGACCGGCGCAGCCGTTGCGCTACCCGTTCTACATCGTCGCTGGTGATAATCAGGCGCTGGCGGGCACCGATATGGCGTACCAGCTCAATGTACACCTGCTCAATCTCCTCCAGCATCTCGCGCCAGTCGCTGGTGCGACCGGGCCAGGTGAGCAGCACCGCGTCCTGCTGTTCCCATTCCGCCGGCAGGCGTAGATCGTCCATCACAGTTATCTCCCCGGAAAATAACATTGCCGCAGCCGCGACTTGTGCCGGATTATGCCACGAAAGTGGACGGGGCAAAATAACAAAAAAGCCCCGGCAGTGGTGTGCCGGGGCGGGTGTGCCAGCGTAAGGTAAGGGGGGTTATTTCTTGTGGCACTGGTTACATTTAGTCGGTGCGGCGCTGTTGCCTTTTTTCTTTTCCTGCTTGTGGCAGGCCAGGCATTTGGCGTGGCCTTGCTTTTTGTTTTCGATGGCGATCTTTTCTTGTTTGTCGCCATCGTGGCAGGCGGCGCAACCAAGTTTTTCGCCGTGGGCTTTGTGGTTGAAGGTGATAGTGCCCTTGCCGGTGTAGGTGACTACATCCTGTGCCGTGGCGGCCATTACGCTGATGGCCGTTACGCTGCTGAGCAGTACGATAAGCAAGGTTACGATAATTTTACTGGTTTTCATGATTGCTTCTCCTTTGTTTGATGGTGATCAAATTGTTTTGCGCTGTGTTGAGTCTTTTTTAGCCCGCCATCCGGCAAAAAACATTAGATATCGGGGCGCATGTCGATAGATGTCGATATGAATTTCAATAATTACAGCCTGTTATGTGGCTGGTGGCTAGGAGCGAAAAATGCGCTTTTGTTGCTCTTTGACGCTAAAACTGTTAGGGTGACGAGCCATGCAGAGGGATAAGGATGTCATAACCGAGGCGACATTGCGTCTCGACGCTGCCGCCATAAAGCGGATTCGCGAACAGCAGGAGTTGACGCAACTGTATGTCGCTCGCATGGTCGGCGTGACCACCGATACCATCTCGCGCTGGGAGAATAAACAGTTTCCAACGGTAAAGCGCGGTAATGCCGAACGGCTGGCGGCGGCGCTGGAGGTGGAGCTGGAGGAGATTCTTCCGCGTGAGGCTGGCGCGGCGTCGGCGCAGGATGTACCGCGTCAGCGTCGTTGCTACTGGTTGCTGCTGGCTGCTGCCACGGTGGCGGTGATATTGCTGGTGCTGTTTGGTGTGCGTCAGCGTCGGCAGGTGCAGGCGCAGCGGGTATTGCCCAGTTATGCCAGTGCTGGCGCGGTTATTCCGGTGCAGTTGCGCATCAGTGGCAGTGACCATGGTGTGGTTCGGGAGAAATTACCCGTCGGCTGGCACTTTGTCGCCGCTGTACCACCGCCTGCCAGCGTAGACGAGCGCAGCGGGGTGCTGCGCTGGATTATCCACAGCAGCGGCAACATGGCGCAGATCGTCTACCTGGCCAAGGTAGCTGATGATGCGCAGCGCAACGCCATGGCCTGTTTCAGCGGAGAGGTTACCGCCCGCAACGGCAACGAGCGGATGCGTACCGAGCTGATAGGTGCCGAGTGCCTGGTTATCGATCATATCAACTGGGCCGATTTGAACGGTGACTGTGTTGTCGACGATGACGAGATGCTCGATGCTTCGTATATCAGCGAGAACGCTCCCGATCTGCCCCTTGACCTCGATAGTGTTGAACAGTTGTGGATCGAGGATCACTATTACTGGGATGATAGTGGCGGTTGTTTCAAACCGGGCATCAAGCCGTCGGCAGCGCCGGAAAAATGATGTTTTTAATTGAATACAACTGTGGTTTTTTCATCTGTGCAATAGCGGCGGATTGTTCTATACTGCCGCACGGATTGAGAACTGGCTGACGGTGGCCGGTTGCAGGCTCGATCTATCTAATTTTACTCATATCTATCTGGTTTACTCATGGAACGTGTACTTAAACTGCTGGAAAACGAGCTGTCCCTGGTTGAGAACCAATTCAGGCACGATCTTGATTCCGAGGTGTTGTTGATTCGCAAGGTGGGGGAATATGTTCTCGCCAGTGGTGGTAAGCGGATGCGCCCCATGCTGGTGCTGCTGGCGGCGCGTCTGGGCGGTTACAGCGGGGATAAGCATATCGGCGTTGCCAGTGTGGTGGAGTTTATCCATACCGCTACCCTGCTGCATGACGATGTGGTGGACAGTGCCAGCCTGCGACGCGGCGAGAAGTCCGCCAATACCGTGTGGGGCAATGAAGCGTCGGTGCTGGTGGGAGATTTTCTGTTTTCCAAGTCATTTTCTCTCATGGTACGTACCGGCAGTCTGGCCATATTGCAGGCCCTTTCCGATGCCACCACTATTATGGCCGAAGGGGAGGTGCTGCAGCTTATCAGTACCTGCGATCTTGACCTGAGTGAAGAGCGTTACATGCAGGTGGTGCGCGACAAGACCGCGGTGCTGATTGCCGCTGCATGCCGCTGCGGCGCCATCTTGAGCGGCATGGATGAGACTCGGCAGCAGGCTCTTAACGATTTCGGCATGGAGTTGGGCATCGCCTTCCAGTTTATGGATGACGCCCTGGACTATGTCGCCGATCAGGAAGAGTTCGGCAAGCAGTGCGGACACGATCTGGAAGAGGGCAAAATGACGCTACCGCTCATTGAGGCGCTGCGCCATTGCAGCAGTGCAGAACGGGAGCAGGTGGCGGAAATTGTCGACAAGGAGGAACTCAGCAGTGATGATCTGGCCTTGGTAACTGCTCTGATTCACCGCTACGACGGTATTGGCTATACCCGCCGCCGTGCTCAGGAACTGGTGGAGAGGGCCAAGAGTCATCTGGCCGTTTTTTCCGCTTCAGATGCTAAGGACGCGCTGGAAATTCTGGCCGACTACGTGGTGACGCGCAATAAATAACCAATAACCGCTATGCGAAATAACTGCCGCGATTGCGTTAAATGCCCTTGTTTTTGCAAAAGACAGGGGCATTGTTGTCTGTATCAGTGCTCTAACGCCGCGTCCTATGGGCCTTAACTCACGCTTTGCTTAAATTGGAATGTTATCTGCATATAGGAAGGACAGGAAAAAAGCAGTGTCTTTTAATGTGTGGATAGCCTAACCAGAGGATATGTGAGTTGTGCCCATGAGTACAGAAGAAGAGCTTGTACACAAAAGCAGTTTTGAGTTTCTGGATTCCTGTTACGATATTTGTATCTACAGGCGCAGTTCATCCAATTATATCGCTAAAACAGATTTCAGCGACGACGACACCATTATCAACGATGGTGACGATATGCTCGAATTGCTGGAAAAACACCGTCGTTTATTGCCCCTTGCCATTATCTCCCGCCAGATGCGCTCGTGCAAGCGCAGTTGATGTTCTCCGGCGACAGGCTCCTAGAAATATGGTTCACACCGGATACGCTGAGGCAGCCTCCATTCGTGTTGTGTAGCTGTACATCAGAAAGATGCAGATAGTAGAAAGTATAAAAAGAATCCCGCTGAGCTATTTTGCACAGCGGGATTCTTTCTGTTTGTTGCCGTGTATGTTGTGCTAAAGGGTTGGCAAGGCGTCAAGCATGGTGTTGTCACTGCTGCCGTTAAGCTGGAAGCCGACTACATTTAGGCTGGATGTAAACTGAATGTAGGTAGCGTTGGCAATGGAGGTGTTGAACAGTTTATCAGCCATGTCTACCTTCTTTTCATGGCCAGCCAGAGACAAGGTACTGGTGGCTACCGTGTTGCCGTTATCGTCGTAGGCGGTAAGGGCGATATTGGTTTGGTTGGCATTGGCATTTACAAAGGCAATGCCGGTCCAGCCTGTTTTGTCAATCTTTGGAAAGATGCCGCTGACACTTTGGATATCTACACAGCCGTAGCCGGCCAGTTGCTTGCCGCTGTTGGTGCCGAATAGCTCCAGCCCGGTAAGATCAACGGAAGATTGCAGGCCGAACCATGCCGTACCAGCCGGAAGTTCAAGCTGAGTAACAGTGCCAAGGTATTTGCTGCCGGCGTCTATGGTGAGCATCTGTGGTGTCAGTTCTGTGCCGCTGGCGGTATACGGTCTTATGGTGATATTGCCACCACTGTTGCCGGAGTTGCAGGCAGCTATACCTGTCCACCAGGTGGTGTCGCTGGCGATATGGGGGAAGTACATGTTTTTGGTGGCGTGGTCAAACAGCAGGTTGCCGCTCAACTGGTTGCCGCTGCCGAACAGTTGCAGACCGGCAATATCCTTGGCGCCGGTAATGGCTGCCCACTTCAAATTTGGCTGTGCCTGCCCGTTGAACAGGGAGCGTACCGTAAAAGCTCTGTGAGCCTTGGGCGGCAAGTCCACCAGCTTGGCGCCGCCATCGTTGAAGATTATTGATATGGTGCGATAATCTTCGCCGGTGTTTACCAGGCTTATACCGGTCCACCAGTCGCTGTCCGAGGCAATATGGGGTACATACAGGATACCGGGACCGATGGTCTTGATGGCGGGGATGGCAACTCGATAGCTGCCATTGATGTAAAACTTCAGATACCCTTTGATGGCGTCGGATGTGGAGGATAACACTATCTGGCGCACTTTTGATGCGCTGCTGCCATATTCGCTGGCAATGTCTATCTCTTTGCGTCCGTGAGGTTTGAGAGAGTAGATTTTTTTGCCGGCTATGGTTGCACCGGCATCATCCATTGCCAGCAGTTCTATGTTGTCCAGATAATCGTTGCTGGTATTGATGAAGGCGATTTCGGTGCCCCAGCTGTTGTCACTGGCTATATGGGGATAGTAGAGCTTGTGATTGGCAGAAGTAGACTCACCGCCGCTTAGCGTCATGAACGTCATCGCTTCATGATCCAGTGGCCCCTGGTCGGAATTGTAACTGCCACCCCACGTCATAGCGTTGTTGGCATTCTGTTGCCAGGTGTCACGCACATATACAGTGTTTGGTTTTGCGTAGCCGTAAGCCAGCATTACGTGGCCGGTAACGTGGATTATTGCTGGCCGACCGGCATCAATTTCTTTGACAAAATCGTTGAAAGTACATCCGCCGCTGTATTTGCTGTCTATGTACTGGTTTTGCAACGAGTTTACGTTGTATCCTTGGCGTTTTATCCATTCGTAGATGCCGTAGATGGCACTGGTATCCTGTTCCCCGAACTTTTCCACATCGGCCAGGGTAAATGGATCACCTGATTGCCAGTACCAAAAATTTGTTCCACCATCCCTGTTGTCGGCGGAATCCTTGCTGGTTTCCATAAAATCTGCCAGGCAGTTGTCCTGGTGCCCGCCGGGATTCGGATCATTGCCAGAATCACCGTAATGGACATAGTAGTCAGCAATATGTTCTTTACTGGCCATGGTATCAAGTACGATCTGGTTGGAGCCGCTGAAGGTGTCCAGTTCAGCTACGCCACCTGGCACCAGACTGCTGTAGCCCTTGCCGTTGTAGCCATTGCGGTCGTAATAGCCCAGCATCATTCCCGCCGAGGTTGGTGCACAGCCGTAGTACCATTTGTAGTCCGGTACCGAACCGGGCAATGCTCCCATCTCGGCGCGTACGGCTATGCGGCCATCCGGTGCCTGAAAATAGACTTTCCCCTGTT
Organism: Desulfuromonadaceae bacterium; assembly: GCA_027065245.1. GTDB lineage: Bacteria > Desulfobacterota > Desulfuromonadia > Desulfuromonadales > Desulfuromonadaceae > Desulfuromonas. The sequence goes on from JAMOOS010000123.1 coordinate 8,712, forward strand.
TTGAGTCACGATGGATGCGAATCAGCTTGTTGGCAGAAAACACCAGCTTACGCGCCAAAACGCGGCCATCGTCGCAGCGATAGTAGTACGTATCGCCTTTGTGGTGTAACAGCTCAAAGGCGATTGCGTTGCCGTTGAACTGCATGACCGCCAGCATAACAATGACTGACAGAATACGAATTACCATGGCACTTCCTTTCTTTGCTGATTCTATCGGGGAAAACGGCGATGTTTGTCAGCAGTCATGATATCAATCTGCCGGGTAAAATCCCAGGAGCCTTTCGGGCTTTCCATGAATCGGCGGCAAAACTGTCTGATCGGTTCATGTTTTCGCTTCGATCCGTAAAGTCAGTCAGGTTTTTGGCAGACATTGATTTAACCGCACCGAGTAAGAGTATATCACATTAGAAAAATTTGCGAAAGATAATATGTTGTCGGCAATTACGTTTTGTGTTGTTTGGGCTTGTCGGTCTTTCCAAAAAACGGCGGTAAAACCGTCTGGTCGGTTCATATCTATTGCTTCGATTCGTAAAGTCCAACAGCCCCACGGATGATAAAAAAACACCTGCCCAAACAACGACTATACCGCATTAGGGCAGGCGTTTAAAACGCTTGCAAATATAAATAACAACTGAACGGGTATTACTTTTTGACAAGCTCCTTTAGATGCTCAACATAAATATCCGCCCAGGCGTCATTTTCTCCCAGACCTTTCAGCTCGGTGATTACACTGATGCCGTTTTTCTCCAGTTGCTTCTTCCACGAATCGTCGTCATCGCCGGCCATATCGTTGTTGGCGTGGTCGCCTGCGACTACCATCATCGGCTTGAGGAACACTTTTTTAACGCCGGTGTGTTTCAATTGCGTCAGTACATCGTCAAAAGAGGGAAAGCCCTCTACGGTGCCGACAAATATCGCGGTATCGGGGTAGGCGCGGCGCAGCATCTGTTGGAATTCAGCGTAGATGCCGGTGCTGAAGAATTCGTTGCCATGGCCCATGTAGACTAAAGCGGCACCGTGTTTTGCCGCTGTGGCCACATCGTCTTTAAGGGTGGCTACAGCTTTTTGCATATCTTCGTGGTAGGGGTGGTCATCGCCGGGTTTGCCTAGCGCCGGGCGGCCGATGGCCAGTTTGCTGAAGGGCATAAAGCGCGCTTTTATGGTTTTAATGCTGTTAAGCCCGGCCACGTAGGAGCACAGATCGCGGTATTCCTCACCGGCGTAGATGTGGGTCGGCTGCACATAGATGGTGCGGTAACCAGCATCCTGCAACGTGGCGATGGTGGCCAACGGCCCCTGCACGTACATTATCTGGCGCGGAATGTCGGGATGCTGCTGCTGAAATTTTTTATCGTGCTGGCGCTTGTGCCAGATGTTGCGGATGATATTGGAGGTGAACGCCAGACGTACCTCGTAATCGGGAAACGCTTTTTGTACCCGGTTTTCAATGTTGAGCAGGGCTTTGAGGGCCTGTGGCCAGGTGGTGCCAAAACTGGCCAGCACAATAGCGCGTTTGTGCTGTTTTTGTGGTTTGTTGGCGGCGGCGGGCAGAGCGGTACCGCCAACCAGCGTCAGGGCGAGTAGTATTGCAGCGGTTTTTTTCATGATGTAATCCTCCTAAAATTCGTAGGCCAGTTGTGCCGTCATGGAATCGGCACTTTCATTTGTGCCGCCGTCACGCACGGAATAGTCTTCATCGTGAGCGTATTCAAGGCTGATGGCGGTATCGTCATACAAGCTGAAGCCGATGCTGGCCAGGTAGCGCTCCTCCGGCAGGAATCCGGCCAGATCGTCGCTGCCCTGGAAGACAATGGCAAATGTTGTCTCATGGGTGCCGATGGCGGTGGTATAAGCGGCTTCGATGTTAAAGGTGTACGGTTCTATGTCATCACCGGCCACGTCGAGCTCGTCTAAGGCGGTGATGTATTCACCGATGATGGTCAGGCCGGAGAAACCGGTCATGATATGCAGACCCAGGCCGGGAATGTAGTCGCCATCAGTGGCAAAAGCGCCGAATTCGTCGCACAGATTGTCGGAATCAAACAGGGAGCTGGTGTAGCTTACATCGGCCTGGGCGGTCAGATTGTCATTTTCAATGCTGTAGCCTAAGTGGGCGCCGTACTGTTCGATGGTGCTGGTGGAATCCCCTTCGTTGGTGTCGCCGTTAAAGGCGTATACAGCAGCGTGCAGGTTGTCACCTTCGTAGCCAATTTGTACTGCGCTTTCCTGGCTTTCAGCCATCTCTTGTGTGAGAGGATCGGAGATCATGAAGGTAGTGAAGTTGCCAAACGGGATATACATCCGTCCGGCACTGAGATAAAGGGGCGTTTTGTCGTTATCACCCAGGGTGATAAAGGCTTCGTCAATCACTACGTCGTCGTCGCTGTCTTCTTCGTACAAAAACAGTACGTGGCCGCGCACCCATTTGTGTACCTGCGCGTCAACGCCAAATTCCATTGTGGCCAGTGTGACATCACTGCTGCTGTCGTCGGCGTAATTCTTGCTGTAATTGGCTTCCACTTCGATGGTGCCGCTAAAGCTGAGGCTGTTGACCACCTGCTCGACAATCTGCTGCTGTTCTCCTTTGGAGATGGACGGTTTTTCAATAGGGTGAGGGTTGTCGGCGGCCATTTGCTGTAGCCGTTTTGCCAGGATTTCCTCTACTTTCTGCTCAATAAGACGTTGCATTTCCGGCGTAAGTTGCGGTTCGGCGGCGCGGGTAATGGCAGGGAAGGTTGTCACACCCAGCAGCAGGGCGATAAACAACAATTGTTTCAGCAATCTGGTCATAAATGTGCTTCCTCCTTGTTCTCGTTAAACGATACGCCGCCAGCAATGGACGGCAGATACAAAAAAACCCGCAATATCGTGTGATATTGCGGGGATGCCGTTTTTCATCCGCTACGCGTACTTGTCGATTCATGTCCGGCGGACGGCTGATGCCGCCCGTGCTGTGTCTGCCGCCTCAATCCGCGAAGGGGCAATAGACGCCGGTCATGTAGCGCAGGCAGGTCTTCTGGCTTCCGGGTTAGCCTACTTGTCACCCCTTCCCGTGTTGATGGCACAGTGGGTGTGTGTGACGTTCGTAACCGGTTACAGCGGCGGGTCCGCGACGGATTTGCACCGTTCTTCCCTTGCCGGACGGATGGAACCGTCGGCAGCCGATAAGGGCACCTGTTTGACTGTTCTATGTAGCCTATGGGATGATACCGTGTCAATCAAAGATTGTTTTTTTATCGATCTCTAAAAAAGAAGGGGGGCTGCCGCTATGGAGCTTTTTGCCGGTGGCGCTATTTTATCATGAGTAGAAAAAACTATATGACTCCAGCCTGCGCCCGGCGCATAAAGGCTGAAATTCACGATTTGCTGCGCGTGCAACGTCCGCAGATGGTGGAAACAGTGGCGTGGGCGGCTTCCAACGGCGACCGTTCCGAGAACGCCGATTATCATTACGGTAAAAAACGGTTGCGCGAAATCGACCGGCGTATCCGTTATCTGTCTGGCCTGATGGACGCGGCGGTAATTGTCGATCCGCTGGAGCAGGGGGAGCGCGCCGGTGACAAGGTGCTGTTCGGTTGTACCGTTACTGTAGCCGACGCAGCCGGGCGCGAGCGCACCGTGAGCATTGTCGGCTGCGACGAGATCGATCCGGAACGCGGGCGCATCAGTTGGCAGTCGCCGCTGGGACGGGCGCTGCTGGGTCGGCATCTGGATGACGAGGTGGTGGTAAACACGCCGGCGGGGCGCGAGGAACTGGAGATAGTCGCCGTCGCCTATCTGCCGCTGGACTGAGCAAAAAGATTGCCGCCAGCGGTTGACAAGCGCCAAAGCCGTGCTTATGTTCACGGGCGGAAATACATCAACAACAACAGCAATTTCAATATTCTCTGGAGGTAACACAGGTAATGTCCGCTGATAAACACGAATTTAAGGCCGAAGTACAGAAAGTTCTCGACATGATGATCCACTCGCTGTACTCCAACAAGGAGATATTTCTGCGCGAGTTGATCTCCAACGCTTCCGACGCCATCGACAAGGCGCGTTACCAGGCGTTGACCGACGCCAAAGTGGCCGAAGGCGGTGACGACTGGAAAATCCGCCTCACTGTCGATAAGGAGGCCGGCACCCTTACGGTAAGCGACAACGGCATCGGCATGACAAAAGAGGAAGCGGTAGCCGCCCTGGGCACCATTGCGCATTCCGGCACCAAGGAGTTTATCCAGCTGCTTGAGAATCGCGCTGTTGAAGATAATCCCGAGCTTATCGGCCAGTTCGGTGTCGGTTTCTACTCCGCCTTTATGGTGGCCGACGAAGTTACCGTAATCACCCGCAAGGCCGGTTGC
>JAMOOS010000124.1 GCA_027065245.1 Desulfuromonadaceae bacterium
TGTGGAGACGCAGGAGCGCGGAAAGCAGCGTATCGGCATCACCCGTATCCACATGGAGGAGGATGCCGGCAAGCTGCTCCACAGCGATAATCCCGGCAGCGGTTCCCGCGTCGACCTCAACCGCGCCTGCACGCCACTGCTGGAGGTGGTGTCGGAGCCGGATATGCGCAGCAGTGACGAAGCCATCGCCTACCTGAAAAAACTGCATCAGATTGTGATGTATCTGGGCATCTGCGACGGCAATCTCGAAGAAGGCTCCTTTCGTTGCGATGCCAACGTGTCGGTGCGTCCCGTGGGGCAAAAGGAGTTCGGCACCCGCGCCGAACTGAAAAATATCAACTCCTTCCGGTTTATCAAGGAGGGGATCGAATACGAGATCGACCGCCAGATAGATGTTATCGAAGATGGCGGCGAAGTGGTGCAGGAAACCCGTCTGTACGACAGCAACACCGGTACCACCCGCTCCATGCGCGGCAAGGAGGAGGCGCACGACTATCGTTATTTCCCCGATCCCGACCTGGTACCGCTGGTGATAGATGATGACTGGGTGGAGCGGGTGCGCACCGCCCTGCCGGAACTGCCGGAGGCAAAAAAACAGCGCTTTATCGCTACCTACGGGTTGAGTGAGCGCGACAGCGAGATCCTTACCGCCGAAAAAGAACTGGCCGATTATTTTGACGCCTGCGCCGCCGCCTTTGACGATGCCAAGATGTGCGCCAACTGGGTGATGGGGGAGGTGCAGCGCCGTCGCAACGAGGACGGCTTGAGCGTGGCACAGATTCCGGTGGCGCCGCAACGGCTGGCGGGACTGCTGAAACGGATCGCCGACAAGACCATCTCCGGCAAGATCGCCAAGACGGTGTTCGACGAGATGTGGAGCAGCGACAGCGACGCCGACAGTGTTATCGAAGCCAAGGGATTGAAACAGGTAAGCGACAGCGGCGCCATCGAGAAGATGGTCGACGACGTTATCGCCGCCAACCCGCAGCAGGCTCAGGAGTTCAGCGCCGGCAAAGATAAGCTGCTCGGTTTTTTTGTCGGTCAGGTGATGAAAGCCAGCAAAGGCAAAGCCAACCCGGCCATGGTCAACGAACTGCTGCGCAAGAAACTGCGCAGCTGATTATCGGGCGAGAGGATTATGGCGATAAAACCGATTGAGTTTGCTGATGGCGTATGTCGTATGATCGACCAGCGTCTGTTGCCTGCCGAGCAGGTGTGGCGTGAGTATAGTGATTATCGCGGCGTGGCCGAGGCGATTGTTACCATGGTGGTGCGCGGAGCGCCGGCCATCGGTGTGGCGGCGGCGTTCGGGGCGGCGCTGGCGGCGCGGGAGATAGATGCCGCCGACTATCAGAGTTTTGCCGAACGCTTTGCCGCCTGTTGCGACGAGCTGGCCGCCACCCGACCCACGGCGGTAAACCTGTTCTGGGCGCTGGAGCGGATGCGGCGCGTGGCGGCGGAGAATTGCACCCTGCCCCTGGCGCAGTTGCGTACCCGCCTGCTCGACGAAGCGCTGGAGATTGCCGCTGCCGACGAGGAGATCAACCGCGCCATGGGGGGGCACGGTCAGCAACTGCTGCCCCGGCGCGCCAGCGTGCTTACCCACTGCAACGCCGGCGCTCTGGCCACCGGCGGCTACGGTACCGCCCTGGGGGTGATTCGCGCCGCTGTGGAAGCGGGCAAGCAGATAGCGGTGTACGCCGACGAGACACGGCCATTCTGGCAGGGGGCGCGTCTTACCGCCTGGGAGCTGCAGCAGGATGATATTCCGGTGACGGTGATCTGTGACAACATGGCCGGTTACCTGATGCAGCAGGGGAAGATCGACGCCGTAATTGTCGGCGCCGACCGCATTGCCGCCAACGGCGACGTGGCCAACAAGATCGGCACCTACAGTGTGGCGGTGCTGGCGCGACAGCACGATATCCCGTTTTATGTGGCGGCGCCGCTGTCCACCATCGATATCAGCCTGGCCAGCGGCAGGGAGATTCCCATCGAAGAGCGCAGCGCCGCTGAAATTACCCATTGCGGCGGACGGCAACTGGTGCCGGACGGCGTGGCGGTGTACAATCCCTCTTTTGATGTCACACCGGCGCATCTGGTAAGCGCCATTATCACCGAGTCCGGTGTCGTCAGCGCTGATTACGAAAGCGGCCTGCGCCGTCTCTGCGTTTAGTCGGCTGTTCGCGCTGGCGCAAAGAGGTTTCCACCACTCTGACACTTTCCGCGTCAACGTCGCCAGCGGCGGCGGACGGGATAAATGGAGGATCTATGTCGGCAGTTGCCCAGATGTTGCGCCCCTTTATCGCTGCCGGTGGCGGCGAGCGCCACGACGAGTTTGAGCAGACCCTGCTGGCATGCGGTTTTGCCGAGGCGGGCAAGACCATTGCCAATCTCACCTTGTTGCATGAGTTTCTTGGCGATGCCGATGTGGTGGCCATCGTTGCCGCCACGGCGCTGGAGAGCGCCGACGCCGATATGGCTCTCAACAAT
>JAMOOS010000125.1 GCA_027065245.1 Desulfuromonadaceae bacterium
ATCACTGTGAAAGGGAACAGAACCATGAAACCACTTATCCATAAATTACTCGAACAGCCGCTGAGCGGTGCCGACATTGAGCGACTGTCGTTTGCCGCCATCGACGCCGAAGCGCCCCGCCACCAGTTTGACGCTCACCAGTGGCAGGTGGTACGGCGGCTCATCCATACCAGCGCCGATTTTTCCCTGGCGCAAATTATCGCCTTCAGCGCCGATGCTTTTTCGGCCTGTAGCGCCGCGCTGGCCAGCCACGCCCCCATTTACGCTGACAGCAACATGATTCGCTCCGGCCTGTCGCCAGCGCGGCTGCGTCAGGTAAACAGTGCCTACAGCCGCGAGGATATCCTCTGCCATGTGGCCGACGACGATGTGGCCACGCAAGCGGGTATAAGCGGATTGCCGCGGTCACTGCACGCGGTACGCAAGGCGGCGGACAAGCTCGATGGCGCCATCTGCCTTATCGGCAACGCGCCGGTGGCGCTGCTGGAGATAAACCGGATGATTATGGAGGATGATATCCGCCCGGCACTGGTTATCGCCATGCCAGTGGGTTTTATCCATGTGGAGGAGAGCAAACAGGAACTGGTGGCCACCGGCGTCCCCCATGTGGTGCTTAACGGTCGCCGTGGCGGCAGCCCGCTGGCGGTAGCCTGTCTGCATGCCATGTGCGGCGTAGCGGCAGCGGAGTAACCCGGCCATGCGGATAGTTCCACTGATGATAACATTACTGCTGCTCACCTTACTGGCCGGAGCGCTGCCTACTACTTCCGCGCTCGCTTCCAGCGGCGTTGCCGCGCCAAGCCACGCCGACCACAGCGGCAAACACAGCCGCAGGATAAAACCGGCGGGCAAAACCGGCAAAACCCTGGCGGCGGAGCATAAAAAGCACTCCTCGGTTTCCGCCTACAGCCACTGGAAACGGCGCCTGCCGTTCTGGCCGCGCAAGATGATAATGCTGCTGGAGCTGGTACTGTTTATTTCCGCCGGAGTGTTCATCGGCCAGATTCTGGAAGAAACCGGCTGCGTGCGCGCTCTGTCCATCATCACCTGGCCGGTTACCACCCTGGGCAAAATATCGCGCGCTGCCGGCCCGGCGTTTTTGATGGCGTTCCAGTCGGGCGCGGTGGCCAACAGTATGCTGGTATCCCTGCGCGACAGTGGCGAGCTGGACAATCGTGAGTTGTATACCTCGGTGTTTGTCGTCTCGGCGCTGTCGCTGTTTGCCCACCTGCCCACCTTTGTCGTTCCCATCGGCATGGCCTTTGGCTGGGAGGCCACCTGTGCCCTGTTCGGGGTGCGGGTGGGCGCTATTGTGGCGCAGATTGTCGTCACCCTGCTGGTCAGCCGCCTGGTGGTGGCGCGGCTGGGTATCGGCAGCGGCAAAACGGTAAAGGATGAGATAGCGCCACTGCGCCAGGGCCGTGTTAAAAAAGGCTCGTTCTGGGGAACTATCTGGCGGCGCTCACGCTTCACCCTCACCCGGCTGATCATCTACCTTATCCCCACCTTTATCGTGCTGGCCACCCTGGAATACTACGGCGCGTTCAAATGGCTGGGGCAGGCGATGCCGCAACTGTTTACATTCAACTTTCTGCCGCCGCAGTCGGTGGCAATTATTCCGGCCCAAGCACTAAGTTTGTACAATGGCGCCATCGCCGCCGCCAACTTTATCGACAGCGGCGCCATCAGTGTGCATCAGGCGGTAATAATTATTCTGTTCGGTTCCATGGTAACCTCGCCGGTACGCACTTTGCGCCACGCTCTGCCCACCTATGTGGCAATTCTCGGCGCGCGCCCGGGGCTGATTATGGCTATCAGCGCCCAGGTGCTGCGGATGCTGTTTCTGCTGGCGGGAACGCTGTTACTCATGGCGTATTGGTTTTAATATCAGCAGATGGAGATAACAGTGGATAAAACGACAGCGCAACAGGGACATTTTTACGCCATCGGCGTCGGCCCCGGCAGCAGCGACATGCTCACCATACGCGCGGCGCGGCTGCTGGAGCAGTGCGACGCCGTATTTGCCCCCCAGGCGCAAAACTCGACACGCTGCCTGGCTCTGGAAGCGGCGCGACCATACCTGGGCGCCGCCGAAGTTGTGGTAAGCAGCTATCCCATGCGCCGCGATGCCGCCGCCACCGGCGCTCACTGGGGCAAGCTGGCGCAAGATATCGCCAGCCGCTGCGCCGCCGGGCAGGTAGTGGCACAGATAACCCTGGGAGATCCTCTCATCTATGCCACCACCTCTTATCTGCTGGCAGAGCTTACCGCCTTGATGGACAGCGCCAGACTGCACATTGTGCCGGGCATCAGCGCCTTTCAGATAAGCGCCAGCCGCTTCGGCCTGCCCCTGACTCTGCAGGAAGACCGCCTTACCCTGATGACGGCCACCGACCTGGACGCGGTTGATCAGGCGCTGGATAATTGCGAAACTCTGGTACTATACAAGGCGGGCGGCAATATCGACGCACTATTAAAGCTGCTGCAGCGCC
>JAMOOS010000126.1 GCA_027065245.1 Desulfuromonadaceae bacterium
GCGCTGGCGCCATATTACGGATGCGGCGCCAGCGCACCGAACAAGCGGAGAAACAATGTTTTTTGTCCCTCTCAACCAGTTGGAAAGTGTCGAGCTACTGGTACACGCCCTGCGCATTGCCGCCGGAGAAGCGGACTGCAGCCAGTGCCCGGCGCGGCGGGTGTGCATGAAACAGTGCAGCACCATCGCCGATTCTATCCAGACCATGATCGAAACCGGCACCCTGCCGGCCGTGGACAATGAGCCGCAAGCGCCGCAGAAGGCACCGTTTCATCATGAGGATGAACCACCGCCGCTGCAGGATTCTCCAGCGAATCCACCTAAAAAAGGCCATCTGTCGGTAGTAAAGTAACTTGGAAGACGATATGAAGTCGCTTTGCGCCTAATAAGTTTGACACATTATTGCCGACACCATTACAATGCGCTGTTCAGCGTGCCGCCGCTTCGGTGGCTTATTCTGGTACTATATAGTTAAAGGAGCCAGTAATGAAGGTTATCATTACCGATGAGATTTCTGAGGAAGGGTTGCAGACCCTGCGCGCCGACGAACGCATCGACGTGGATATAAAACTGGGGCTGAGTGTTGAGCAACTGCACGGGATTATCGGCAACTACGATGCCATAATCACTCGCAGTGGCACCACTGTAGATGCTCCGCTGCTTGATTGCGCCACCAATTTGAAGATGGTTGCCCGCGCCGGTGTCGGCATTGATAACGTCGATGTCGATTACGCCAGCAGCAAGGGCATTATCGTTGTCAACGCCCCGTTCGGCAACACCAATTCGGCGGCCGAGCACACCATGGCGCTGCTGTTGTCTCTGTGCCGCAATATTCCCACCGCCTGCGCCAGCCTGAAAAATCGCGAGTGGAAGCGGGCGCTGTTTACCGGCCACGAGCTCAAGCACAAAACTTTGGGCGTTATCGGTTTGGGCAAGGTTGGTGGCCGCGTGGCGCTGCGTGCCAAAGCCTTTGAGATGGATGTTATCGCCTACGACCCGTATATCTCGAAAAAACGCGGTACCGATCTGGGGGTAAAACTGGTATCCCTCGAAGAGCTGATCCGCTACGCCGATGTTCTCACCGTACACACCCCCCTTAACGATGAGACACGCGGCATGATAACCGCCGACCATTTTACGCAGATGAAAAACGGCATCATCGTCATCAACTGTGCCCGTGGCGGTATCATTGACGAACAAGCCATGCTGCAGGCGCTGGAAAGCGGCAAGGCGGTGGGGGCTGCCTTTGACGTATGGAGCGCCGAGCCACCGGCTTCAGAGACCCTGCTGAAACTCATCGCTCACCCTAAAATGGTGGTAACTCCGCACCTGGGAGCCAACACCTTTGAGGCGCAGAAAAACGTGGCGGTAGATGTCAGTCGCGAGATTATCAACTACATCGACGGCAAGCCGTTGGAAAATGCGCTGAATATTCCCAAGTTCGACCCCGATCTCATGGAGCACATGCGCCCCTTCGTCGATCTGGTGGGCAAACTGGGCGAGTTCATTTCGCAACTGGCTCCGGCCAACCCCGACAAGATCACCTTTGCCTACAACGGCAAACTGGCGCGCTTCGACTGCGCCCCCCTGACAGTAAGCGGGCTTACGGCACTGCTCAACCGTCAGACCGATACCGAGGTGAACATGGTCAATGCCCGCCTGACCGCGCGCAATATGGGTATTGCCGTGGAGGAATCGCGCACTACCGAGTCGGAATCGTTTTCCAATCTTATCACCATCACCCTCGAATCCCCGGCTGGTCAACGCGTTATTGCCGGCACCATGTTTGACGGCACCGCCAAGATTGTCAAAATGCGCGATTTCAAAACCGACTTTGAGCCGGAACCTTACATGCTGGTGATCTGCTACAACGACCGCCCCGGCATGCTGGGCAAAATCGGCACCATTCTGGGCGAAGCCAATATCAATATCGGCAACATGAACCTCGGGCGACGGGAAAAAGCCGGGGAAGCGATGGTGGTGTTTTCAGTTGATACGCCGGTGGATGACGACACCCTGGCAAAAATCAGTGCTGCCTGCGATGCTCACTTTATCAAGGCCATCAGCATGTAGCGTAACAACTAAACGCGAAACCAGGGAGACTGTCGAACTTTTCAGGAATCGGCTGCAAAAACCGTCTGGCCGATACAGATTTCCGCTCCTTTTTGATTGGCGGAATTAACATGCCGTTACCTGAAATAGCAGGTCTTACAACGGATTCGACCGGTGGTGCGACGCGATCGGGGAGGAACTAAAGCAATAAAACAACTACATCCCCCATCTTCGCAATCTGATTTACAGCGCATCACACCGCGGAGGTTTGCACCATGCCACAACTGAAAAAACTGCCCATCGGCATTCAGACCTTTGAAAAGATCCGTTCCGATGATTATCTGTATGTGGACAAAACGGCGCAGATACAGGAACTGGTGAAAAACGGTTCTTACTACTTTCTCTCGCGCC
>JAMOOS010000127.1 GCA_027065245.1 Desulfuromonadaceae bacterium
GCAATGACGGCTGGCGTAACGTGCAGCAGGGGATAACCTCCATAGCCGAAGTGCTGCGTATAACCTGATGAACAGCGACTACACCTATACCGCCGTAGATGGCAGCGGCAGCAGTGTCAGCGGTACCATCAGCGCCGCCAGCGAGGAACAGGCCGCCGCCATGCTGCAGCAGCGCGGCCTTGTCCCGCTGCGTATCGCTGCCGCCAGTGCCAGTGCCGCGTCCACCGCTGGCGCCCGGCCTGTTAAAACACGGCCGCGCCTGAACAAGTCCATCAATATCTCCTTTGGTCGCCGCGCCGCCGGTACCAAGGAACTGGTTACCTTCACCCAGGATCTCGCCGCCCTGCTCGAAGCTGGGGTGCCCCTGGCACGCAGCCTCAAGATAATGACTGAACTGGTGGAAAAGAAGCGCTTTCGCGCAGTTATAGAGGATTTGTACGAGCAGATAAAACAGGGCAGCACCTTCTGGCAGGCGCTGGAAAAACATCCGGCGGAATTCAGCGCGGTGTTTATCCACATGGTCAAGGCCGGGGAGGCCGGCGGTGTGCTTGACCAGGTGCTGCAGCGTCTGGGTATCTATCTCGACAGCGCCCAGGAACTGAAAGAGTATCTGCTTTCCGCCATTGTCTATCCGGTGTTTCTCCTCATCACCTCGGCCGCCTCCATCGTGGTGCTGCTGGCGGTGGTGGTGCCCAAGTTTTCCGCCATTTTCGCCGACATGGGTGTGGCGCTGCCGGCGTCCACCCGGTTGATGATGAGCGTGGGCGATTTTATCAAACACGACTGGTATCTCATCATCGCTGCCGCGGTCGCCGTTTATTTCTCTCTGCGCGCCTATGCTCGCAGCGACAGCGGCGGTTACAATCTCGATCGTCTCAAATTGCGTCTGCCCCTGATCGGTTCCATTGTGCGGCGTTTGGAAATATCCCGCTTCTGCCGCACGTTTTCCACCTTGCTTGCCAGCGGTATCCCCATCCTCAAAGCGCTGCAGATGGTGCGCGGTCTGCTCGGCAACCGGGTTCTTGCCGCCTCCATCGATAAGGTCTACCACGATCTGAAACAGGGGGAGGTACTATCCGAAGCGCTGGCGGCGGGCGGGCAGTTCCCCGCCATGGCGGTACAGATGATCGCTATTGGCGAAGAGACCGGCCGCATGGATAAAATGCTCGCCCGCATTGCCGACATGTACGACCGCGAGCTCAAGGTCAACATCAAGGCGTTCACCTCCCTGTTTGAGCCGCTGATCATTCTGGTGATGGGGCTGGTGATTGGTGCCATGGTTATCTCCATGCTGCTGGCGATTTTCAGCATCAACGATATGGGAATGTAACGGCGGAGAAACAAAATTTGCATTGCGCCACTTTTGTTTTATACTGCCGGAGCGTGGATCTGCGCTTTGTGGCTGAAAAAACAAATATCTGGAGAATGGTCATCGTGAAAAAAAGAACCCGCATCAACAATAATGGTTTTACCCTTATCGAATTGCTGGTGGTAATGGTTATCATCGGTTTGCTGGCGTCGCTGGTGGCGCCCAAGATGTTCAACAAGGTCGACAGCGCCAAAATAAAAACCGCTCGCGCCCAGGTGGAACTGCTCGGCACCGCCCTCGATTCCTACCGCCTCGATAACGGCAAATATCCCACCACCGAGCAGGGACTGGCAGCGCTGCGCACCAGACCGGCCGGAGTAAAAACCTGGGCCGGCCCCTATCTACCCAAAGAGGTGCCCAAAGACCCGTGGGGCAACAGCTACGTGTATAAATCGCCCGGCGTCCACAACGAATACGACCTCTCCTCCCTTGGTTCCGACAACCGCATCGGCGGCGAGGGCGATGCCGCCGATATCAACAGCTGGGAGAACTAGTGAGCCCGCGCCGCTCATACCGGCGCGCCGGGTTCACCCTCATCGAGCTGATTATCGTAGTGCTGCTCATCAGCATCAGCCTGGGGGTGCTGGCGGGGCGTAACTACTCCCAGCAGGATTCCCTCAAACTGCGCACGGCGGCGCGCAATCTGTACAGTTTTCTCCTCGGTGCCCGCAGCGCGGCAGTGCTGGGGCGGGCGGAAAACCGCTGCGTCTACCACCGTGGCGCTGACAGCGTCAGCGATAGCCTGCGCCAGCGCCAGTTGCGGCTGCCGGCGGCGGTAACCATGGCGCTGCCCGCTTCACTTGACGACGATCCGCCACTGGCACAGTGGGATGTTGTTACTTACTATGCCGATGGCTCCAGCACTGGCAGCGCGATTAAACTGCTCTGCGGCGCCAGTCAGTTGCAGTTGCATGTCGATCCGGTGCTGGGTTTTATCACCATCGATGATCATGTCAGCACCGTTGACGAGGAGCAACAGCAATGATGTCGCCATCTGGCAGCGCTCAGCGCGGCTTTACCCTCATCGAGATGCTGGTGGCGGTGGTGATTGTCGCCATCAGCGTTACCGTGTTTTTTCAGCTCCTCTCCTCCAGTATGAAACTGGCGCACAAAAGTCGCGTCAAACTGGCCCGCGCCCAGCAGGCCGACGAGTTGTTTGCCCGTCTGCTGGCCATGGATATCCGCGATGAGAAATTCCCCTGGCAAAGTGACGCTGCCGCTGCTGACGGCGTAACCTGGCAAGTGCATCTGTATCCGCTGCTGGTGCAGGACGATCTGAGCGCGGCAGCGGCAGATTACGCCGACGACAATCTGCCCGAACCCAAATTGGTGTACGAGCTTTATCGTCAACGGCTACAGATGTACAACAGTGCCGACGGGCGTCTGCTGGCGCAACTGGAGACCGTCCGCCGTTTTCCGCCGACATATTTTACCGAACAGTTCAAACAGCAGCATCTGGAAAGTGAGTCGATGGCTGGCGACGACAGGGGCGGGGAGGGTGGTCATGATTAGGAACCTGACCGGGCGGCGCGCCTTCACCCTTATTGAAGTGCTGATTTCCATGACCATCATGGCGCTGGTGGTAACCGTGCTCTATCAGGCCTTTGCCACGGCTACACGGGTGTGGAACAATCAGCAGCTGTTTGACGAAACGGCAGCGCGCCAGCAGGCGGCGGCGCGGCTGCTGCGTGACGATTTTGCCCGGCTGGCGCCCTATACCTGGAACGACGGTAGCGGCAAGCATACGTTTTTTGCCGCCGGCGAGCAGGTGTTGTTCTACGTTACCCGCAACGGTTTCGGCTGCCTGGAGCGTGGCCGGGCACGGCTGTTTTTTACCTGCTGCTATCTGACCCGAACCGAAGACGACAGCTATAGCCTCATGCTTTACAAAGTAGCCCAGCCACGGCTGGAGTTATGCAAGGCGCTGGGCAATTACGCTGCCGCTGCAGTACAGAGCTGGAAAGCGCCGCAGGAGATGCGCGAACACAGTGTAACTATCCTGTCCGGCTTAAGCTCAGGCAGTTTCTCCTTTGATCGCCAGCGCTATCTGCCCGTCGATGCAGTTACCACCGGCAGCGCGCTGGAAGATGACTCCGTCAACGGTGCTGATGATCTGGAAAAAGTACGCCGGGTGCAGTTTAACTACAGTCGGGCCGGGGTGGAACACTCCATCTGCGCCGCCTGTTACCATCCGCCGCTGCCCGATGATGAAAAAGAGCAGGCAGGCAAAAAACCGCTGCAACCGCCGCCACCGCCGGGAGGAAGACGATGATGCGCAATCAGCGTGGTTTCGCTCTGCTGGCCGTGTTCTGGCTGGTGTTGCTGCTGTCGATACTGGCTCTCGGTTACGCCTCATCTACCCGTCTGCGTGCTCAGGCCGCTCTTAATCAAGTGCAGATAGTCCAGCGTTACTACGATGACAGCGCCGCCTTTGCCCGTGGTTATCAGGCCTACACAACTTATCTGGCTAATCGCCCGTTATTTGTCCGTCGCCAGCTCGAAGAGCCCAGCCCGGCGCAGCGATTGGGGCTGTGGTATCCCCGTTTTGAACCCTACCTTGCCAGCATGGTGTCGGCCAGGGTGCAGATTCGCTATGCCAGCGGCCGTTTCGATGTCAACAAACTCAAGGCGGCCACTTGGAACGCCATACTCACCTGCTGCGGCGTCGAGCGGGAGAGCGAGCGCAGCGCCATTATCAACAGCGTACTCGATTGGTGCGACAGCGATAACGCCCACCATGCCCAGGGGGCGGAAAACGATTACTACCACCATCTCAAACCTGAATATAATTGCAAAAATGCGCCAATTGAGGTACTAGAGGAGCTGCTGCTTGTCAAGGGGATAACGGCAGAATTGTACTACGGCAATCTCAACTGGCAGCCCGTGGCTGAACCTGTGGCGGCAGACGATGAAGATGAGGCGGCATCACCGCCGCAGCCATATCATTTCAACCGCGACGAACAGCATCCGGGACTGATTCATTTTCTCTCGGTGTATGGCGCCGAGGCAAAACTGGATATCAACAGCGCCGCGCCCCAGGCATTGCTGCTGATAGAGGATATCACCGCGGAGCAGATAGCTGCCATTGTGGCACGCCGCTCACAGGAGGCGATAACCAAACTGGCTGATCTGAGTGAGATTCTCGATACCGACCAGTTTGTGTTGCTCAAGCGTTATTTTACCGTGATATCAGCGCCGCGTTACCTGGTGGTGGCCGTTTCCGCTGCCGGGGCAAAAAATTCGCCGCTGTTGTGGCAACAGCGGGTGTTCGATCTTAACGAAAAACAGGATAAGAACCTATAGCTGATGATACAGTCTCCACTGCCTCAAACATATCTCCTGCTCTGCGGTGATAACGCAGTCGCCGTGTATCATCTCGGTCGCAGCGGTGTAAAAAGCCACAGCCACCATGCCATAACCGCCGAAGGTGGCCTGGCCGCCGCCCTGGGCGAGGTGAGAGCGCAATATACCTATAAAAGTGACGATACCCTGGTGGTGGGCCTGCCCATGCGCTATTTTACCAGCGTGGATTTTACTCTGCCTGCCGCCGCCGCCGCTAATCTGGAGCAGGCGGTGCGTTACGAACTGCTGCGCCATGTCCCGTTCGACCCGCAGCAGGCCTGGCAGCACATTGCCTCCACCGCCGGCGCGGACCAGCTCGAAGTCAGCGTCACTCTGGCTCTCAAGCAGCCGTTGCAGGGACTGATGGCCGCCCTCAGCGCTGCCGGTCTGGCACCGACATCGCTGGCACCGGCACTGCATTTGCTCACCGCGCTGGACAACCGCGACGGAGTCTACGTTGTTTGCGGCGACCAGCTTGAAGCGCAAGTACGAGTTGGTGGGGCCACCGTCTGTACTGCCGTAGCTGACCACAGCGCCGCCGCGGGCGAGCTGCCCGTACCCCTGCGCGATCTGTTTTCCCACGTTGCCGACCTGGCGCAAACGGCGCCACCGCTGCCTTTGCGCTACTGGCCGCAAGCGCCGCCAGCATACTTTGCCGCGCAGCAGGGCGTGGCTGCCGCCGAAGAGATTGAGCTTGTCGGTGCCGGAGTGCGGGAGCGCCTCAAACAGTTTTCCGCCAAAATCGACCTTATAGAGCCACGCCAGCTGCAGCGGCAACAGCGCTGGGCGCGGCTGCAACTGGCCATGATTGCGCTGGTGGCCATCAGTTTTCTGGTGCTGCCCTACGCCCATCTGCTTGGCCGCCGCGCCGCTCTGGAACAGTTGCAGCAGCAGATAGTGGTGGTAAAACAACGCGCTCAGGCCCTGGACGCTATCCGGCGCGAAAACCAGCAGATAACCGACAGTTTTGAGCATCTGGCCGCCTACCGTGATCGCTGGCCGTGCGCTGTCGATACCCTTAAAGAGGTAACCGACATTTTGCCGCAGGATACCTGGCTCAGCTCCCTGGGTTTGCGCCAGCAGCAGCTCACCATGCGCGGCACCTCCGCCGATGCCACCAAGGTGGTCGAAGCGCTGGAAAACTCCCCCCTGCTCAGCGATGTCCATTTTGATGCGCCGGTGGTTAAACGCGGCAACAAAGAAACCTTTACCATCGTGGCAACGCTGAATAAAAATTAGGCAGCTTTTTTGGCTGGACTTTATGTGTTAGCGTAAACAAGGTCGCAATTATGCGGTGAATATAAAAATAACGTAAAATTATCTGAGCGCAAATATGTTGCGCGGTAACGATGCCGAACATATTACCCTGTTTGGCTCCTGGGGCGAGACATGGCTGGTATGCGAGATAGTCCTGTACCTGTGCGCGCATACTCCAACGTAACGGAAACCGACACCAATGGTCGATAAAACAACCCGACAACTAGGCGGCAGCACCGGTCTCAACCGCTACCTGATTCCCGTTGCCATCGTACTGGCGCTGCTGGTGGGAGTGCGTTCCGGTTACAACTACTGGCACCAGCAGCTCGACGATATCAACCAGAGTATCGCAGTCCACCAGATGCAGTTGGACAAGTATCGGCGCATCATCAAGAACAGTGCCCGTTACGAAGCCGCCAACCGGGCGCTTAAAACCCTGCAGATTAAGACTCGCACGCAGCGCTTTATTGATGGTGGAACCACCACTTTGGCACAGGCTAAATTCCAGAATCTGGTCAAACAGCTGGCGCTGCAGCACAAAATAGATATTCGCTCCACCAAAGTGTTGCCGGTGCAAAAAAAGGACGGCTTGGTGTTGTTACGCTTGCGTGTGGACGGAAAAGCCGAGATAGCTAATATCGAACATTTTCTGCTGGCACTGTACAGCAACAACCACTATTTGTTTACGCCGCAATTGGAGATACGCGTAATCAGCAGCCGTGAGAAACGTTTTTATTATCTCACCGTTGAAATAGCGGCTATAAAAGAGGTGTAATACGCTGTGAAAAAACTGGGTCTGCGACAGATATTAATTGCCGCTGCGGTGCTGATAGTGCTGGTTAACGGCGCTGTTGCCTACAGGTTGTACCACCGTGCGGCGCAGGTGCCTCCTTCAGCTGCAGCAACTGCAGTTGCGACCGCCCCGGCAGAGAAAAGCGCGGTGAGCCGCGATTTGACTGTTCTGCTGGCACCGCACAAAGCAGTACCGACACAATATAAAGTAATTGAGGACAAAAATCTGTTTTCCCCTCAGCGTACAGCTTGGCATCCGCCTAAACCGACAATTCCAGCTCCGGGCAAGGCAAACGGAACAGTTGCGCCAAAACGCGGTGATGTTGTGCTGGATGCCACCTTCACCGTGGGTAGTCGGCATGGTGCCATGCTTCGTTTCCTCCGTTTCAGCAAACAGTTGCAGTATCAGCGCCTGTATCAGGGGCAGGAGGCTGCCGATACTACCAGATCTAAAAATATCCGCTACACCCTGCTTAAGGTAGAAAAAGATCGCGTGCGAATCAAAGATCAATATGGTAAAGAGTTCGACGTAAGTCTTTATGATAACAAGAATCACACTGCTGCCACCACTGCCGCTGCCACGCCGAAAGTGATTATCGGCCACGCTGCTGCCAATATGAGCAGCGCTGCTGTGGTCGCCGGTAAGGGCACCTTGGCGCAGGCGCGCAACCTGGCCAATAAAAAACATCAGCAACGCCAGATGCAAAAAAAATTGGCTACGGGTGAATATGTCCAGGTTAAGACCCCCTTCGGTGTCAGTTACGTAAAGGCGGTGCAACACAAAAAGTGAGAGCAGTCTCCAGACCCCGAAGTTAACCCGTGCTGCCGCGCGTTGGTTACACCGCTGCAGGTAAACAGGCGCTTGCACGAGCATCAGAAGCAGATTTTTTGTATCAACTGCCATAAGGCAGCAATAATAAACCGAACATCACAAATAACTGGCGGAAAAAATCAATGGTACAAACACCCATAAGACGCATTCTTGTTGCCACCGGCTTGATTCTGGCCGTTTACGCTACTCTCATGTTGCCCGGTTGCGGTATGCTGGAGCCAACCATGCAGGAGCAGGCTCCGTCACCGACACTGGATATCGCCGCCCCGGATCGTTCTGGTGGTCAGAATGATGCGCCCGCTGCTACTTCCGAAGACCGTGTCAAAACCGCTGCGGATCAATTGAGTGAGGATATTAAACAACTTCAGCAGCAACAGAAACAGTTTAACAGCGAGTTGGGGCGCCTGCACGGGCAGAAATCGTCCCGTATGACGACTGCGGCAGCGTCCGGCGGTAAAGGTAAAACCATCGGTGCCACCACCCAGCCGGTCAGCTTTAATTTTGATCAGGCCGATCTCAACGAGGTGGTGCGCCTGTTTATGAGCGATATTCTCCATGCCGACTATGTGGTGCAGGGAGATATAAGCGGTAAAGTTACCATGAGCATCGACGGTAACTTTACCGACGGGCAGTTGTGGCAGATTCTTGCCGGAATATTGCAGATAAATCACGTAACTATGTTCGAACAAGATGGCCGCTGGCAACTCATGCCACTGGCGCAGGCGCCGAGCGCGTTGCCATCGCAGAATCTGTTGTTGTCCAGCGCCGACGGTGTGGTGCGTGGTCAGCGTATCCAAGCAGTTACCGTCAAATATGCCCCGGTGGCCGAGTTGGTCAAGGTGATCAAACCTTATTTAAGCAAGGGTGCACAGGTCTACGCCCACGAGCCCAGCGGCACCTTGCTGCTGTGTGATTATCCCACAAATCTGCTCAAGGTGCAGAAACTCATAAAACAGTTTGACGTACCCCCTTTTGCCGGTACGCATATGCAGGTTTACTGGCTGCAAAATGTCAAAGCCGATGTCATTCTCAAAGAGTTGGATTCTCTGGCCAAGAGTGTGCGCCTGGCTGCGGGAAGTGGCAGCAATCCCAACAGCAGCCTCTCCTTTGTCGCCCTGCCGCGTCTCAATTTGATGCTGGTGATCACCCGCGATGCCGATTCCCTCCACTTTGCCGAGATGTGGATTAAGGAACTCGACCGTGAAGTGCCACAACCGCTCCAGCCGGAGCCGGAAGACGGTATCTACGTGTACGAAGTGCAGAACGGTATAGCCAAAGATATTGCCAGTGTGCTGGATGGACTGTTTGGTGGCAAAAGTACCGGCATTCAAAAGAAAACAAAGGCCGAGAATGAACCTGTCGGCGTCAAACTTACCCGTTTGCACAGCGGCATTGACAACAAGGGCATTAAACGTAATCGCAAAGCTCCCGGGGCGGTCAGCGGTACCCTCAGTGGTGAAGTAACCTTTGTGGTGGACGAAGTGAGCAACACCATCATTATCCGTTCTAATTACGACGACTACCAGAAGATTCTCCCCATGATAAAACGCCTGGATATCTATCCCAAGCAGGCGCTTATCGAGGTGACAATCGCCGAGGTGCTTCTGGATGAGAACAACAAGCTCGGTATCGAGTGGGATTATCTGATGAAGGATGTTGCCGGTACCAGCGCCAACGGCTGGCTCAGTATGGAATCCGGTCTTGGCCTTATCAATGGCACCGGCGAAAGTCTTATCGGCAGCGGCCTTAGCTATCTGTTGATAAATACCGGTCGCTTTCGCGCTGCCATCAAAGCTTTCTCGTCCCAGAACCGGGTAAATGTCCTCTCCTCCCCCCATATCATGGCGTCAGACAACGAAGAAGCCAGCATCAATATCGGTGATGAGGTTCCCATCGTAACCAGCGAATACCGCACCACCGACTCCGGCTCCACCGCCACCACCACCGACAAGACGATACAGTATCGTGATGTCGGCGTTATTCTCAATGTGACTCCGCACATCAACGCCAACGGCATGGTGCGCATGGAGATAAAGCAGGAAGTAAGCCAGGTATCCAACAAGACGGTGGAAGGAGTTAATTCACCGGTGTTTGCCAAACGTACCGCCGATACCGTGCTGGCTGTGCGCGACGGCCAGACCATCGTCATCGCCGGACTCATGCAGCAGAATTCCGGCAACAGCTACTCCGGCGTGCCTATTCTGGGGCGTATGCCGGTGCTGAAGTACATTTTTGGTTACAACAGCAAGGAGTTCCGTAACACCGAGCTGATGATATTCATTACACCTCACGTGATATTAAACGAACAGGACTCTACCTTTTTAAATCGCAGTTTCCTCAACCGTCTCGATAAAATCAAAGCCGAATTAGGGGGCTGATTTCTCTGAACCTGCGATCGGGCTGTCGTTGGAATATCCGCAGGTTTTCTAGTTGTTGTGCCGGAGCAGTTGCGTGCCAGTGGGGGCTGTTTTGCGCTCTGGGGTTATTCCCCCCGTTCCTTCCTGATGGCGGCGAGGATGGCGGCGCCACCCTGGTCGAGGGTGGTTTGCGCTATGGAGCAGCCCAGTTGCTCGGCGTTTTCACGCGGGCCGGAGATGGTGTTTTTGATGATGGTGGCACCGTCGAGGCTGATGATGCCGCCGGTTACTTTGAGTGTAGCGCCGTCGAGTTCGGCCATGCAGAAGGCGGGAATGCTGCAGCCGCCCTGCAGGGTGCGCAAAAAGGCGCGTTCCGCCAACAGGCGGTATTCGGTGGCGGGATGGTTGATGGCGGCGCGTATGGCCTGACGCTTGGCGCTGTCCAGCGTGGTGGCGGCTTCTACCGCTACGCTGCCCTGGCCGACGGGGGGGATGAATTTATCCAGCGGCAAAGTCTGCACAATCATATCGTCGTAGTGCATGCGGTGAACGCCGGCGTAGGCGAGGAGGATGGCGTCGCACTGACCGCTGTCCATTTTTGCGATGCGGGTCTGCAGGTTGCCGCGCATCTCTATTACCTTCAGGTGGGGATACCAGGCCTTGAGCATGGCGCGGCGGCGTACCGACGACGAGCCGATAACCATCTGGCGGCTGCTATCTTCCAGGCGCAGGCTGCTGTCGCGGCTGACCACTACGTCATTTACCTGCTCGCGTTCGGTAAAGGCGATGATCTCAAACTCCTGCGGCAGTTCCGACTGCATATCCTTGGCGCTGTGCACGGCGATGTCGATGGCGCCGCTGCGTAACTGATCTTCCAGCTCTTCGGTAAATACCCCTTTGCTGCCGATCTTGGCGATGGAGACATCGAGGATTTTGTCGCCGCGAGTGTCTATCTCGACAATCTCGCTGCTTAATCCCGCCTTGTTGAGCAGTTCTTCCACATAGTACGCCTGCCACAACGCCAGTTTGCTGCGCCGGGTGCCGATTTTAACGCTGGTAGCCATATTTTTGTTCGTCCTTTTTGATGATTTGGTAAGTCGAATAGTTGGCGCATTTTTTCAGGTATCAACCGTACTGTCAAGAACGGTTTTGGCGACGATTTTTAATTGTGATAACAGGTTTTTGTGCGCTTTTTCCCGTTGATATGCTATTTTCACGTTTAAGTTTTTTAAGCTGTCTGGCGAAAGAAAAGGGCCGTATGGTTAAAATTATTGTTGCGCTGGTGAGTATTGCGCTTGTGTATGGCTGCCAGCGTCCTGAGGATTACATAAAGCAGGCCGATGACGCCGCTTATGCCATTATCGCCGCCGGTCAACGCCGGTGTGGTGTCGACGATGAAGGTTTCAGCATCAGCCAAGCGCGGCAGCGTCTGCGCGAAAAACTGCTGCGAGATCAGCATCTGCCCACCGTAGCGGACGCGGCGGTGCGGCCTGATGACGGTAGCGGCCATCAGTTGTCGCTGCTGGAAGCGTTGCAGGTGGGGGCGTACAACAGCCGTGAGTACCAAAGCCAGAAGGAGAAGGTGTTTCGCGCCGCTCTGGCGCTGGATCTGGAACGGGAGGAATTTCGTACCACTTTCAACGGCTTGCTTTCCGGTTTGTGGAGCAGTGATAAACGTTCCGGCGCACGAGAAAGTGGTGTTGTCGGCAGCGCAGCTGGAGGTATACAGCGTAGCTTTGAAAGTGGTGCGGCGTTTGCGGCGTCTGTCGGTCTGGACATGGTGCGCCTGCTCACCGGCGATCGGGTGTTTGCGCGCGGCATAGTGGCTGATACCAGCATCTCGGTGCCGTTGTTGCGCGGCAGCGACAGCGAGATCGTTACCGAACCGTTGCAGCAGGCGGAGCGCGATGTGGTGTATGCCATTTGGGAGTTTGAGCGTTTCCGCCGCCGGTTTGCCGTGCAAATCGCCAGTGAGTATCTGCTGGTGCTGGAGCAGATGAACCGGGTGGATACCGCGCGTGACAATTACCACCGGTTGCGTATGTCGCGGCGGCGGGCACGGAGGCTGGCTGATGCCGGACGCTTGCCGGAGATTCAGGTGGATCAGGCGTTGCAGGACGAACTGCGGGCACGCAGTAATTGGGTAAAGGCGCAGCAGCGCAGTGCCGACGCTGTGGATCGTTTTAAACTTACCCTGGGGTTGCCTACAGATGCGCGTATCAGACTCAAGCGTGATGAGTTGGAGCGGATTGGCGGCATTATCCATGATACCAGCGCTGATATCGGTGCCATGCCTGATCATCTGCTTGCCACTGCTCTGCAGCGCCGACGCGATCTGTTGATTGCCGTAGCGCGGGTAGAGGACAGCAGGCGTGCCATAAAAGTGGCCGAAGATAATCTGCGTGGCGATATTACCCTGTTTGCCAGTGGCTCCAGCGGTGCGCGGCGCGGTGTTGCCAGCGCCCATCTGGACGATAGTGATATTGATCCCGATCGGGGTTACTATTCGGCGTTGCTGAGTATAGATCTACCGCTGGAACGAACTGCCGAGCGCAACGTGTTGCGCAATCGGCTGATTGATTACCGTAAACGGCAGCGTGATCGTCAGCAACTGGAGGATGAGGTTAAATATCAGGTGCGTGCCGAGTGGCGGGCGTTGCGCGAGGCGTACGAGAATATGCACATTCAGAACATGGCGCTCAAAGTGGCCAGACGCCGGGTTGCCAGCACCACCTTGCTGCTGCAGGCGGGACGGATTCAAATGCGTGATCTGCTTGAGGCTCAGGATGACCTGGTGCAGGCGCGCAACGCTGTGGACGAAGCGCGCGTGCGCTACCGGATAAAAACGATGGAATTACGTCGCGATCTGGGAACACTGACGTTGGATGCACA
>JAMOOS010000128.1 GCA_027065245.1 Desulfuromonadaceae bacterium
CGACGATCCTGGGCTTTCGTGCCACGCCCAGGCCATAGAGACTATTCTTAACCAGGATTTTATCGTTCCCCTGGCAGCATGGCAGCAGCTGGCATTGCTCATAGTGTGCGCCATACTCGGCCATTTACTGTTTTTCCGTTTTACCGGCACCGTGCCGGCATTGCTGAGTGCTGGCGGTCTGCTGTTAGTTGTACTGCTGAGCAGCCAGCTTGCCATGCAAGCGGGGCTATGGATAAGATCGCCGGAACTGCTGGCCATGATTCTGGCGCAGATCGGTGCCAGTATGATACTGCTGAAATTTTACGAGAAAAGTCGCAACGACTGGGTAACTTCGGCATTTGGCAAATATCTGTCGCGCACCGTGGTGGAGCAACTGGTCAAAGGGGATATCAACCTCAACATGGAAGGCAAACACCAGCAATTAACCATTCTATTTGCCGATATCCGCGCCTTTACCACCTTGGCGGAAAGCATGAGCGCCCAGCAGGTTACCCGACTGCTCAACCGCTATTTTGCCGCCATGGTGCCATGTATTCAGGCCCAACAAGGCACGGTGGACAAATTGATCGGCGATGCCATAATGGCCTTTTTCGGCGCTCCGGTACCCAGCAGCAAACATCCGCAACAGGCAGCCCAGGCGGCATTGCACATGCTGGAAACCCTGCGCCAGTTGCGAGACAACAGCGACATAGAGCAACTGCGCCAATTGGAGATCGGTATCGGCATCAACAGTGGCGAAGTAACCGTGGGCAATCTCGGCTGCGAGCAGTTTATGAACTATACCGTGATCGGCGACGCCGTCAATCTGGCCTCAAGAGTGGAGGGACTGAACAAGATATACGGCTGCCACATTCTGCTTACCGACAACACTGCAGAACACCTGGATGATTCGCTGGTATTACGTGAGGTGGATCAGGTGGTGGTAAAAGGGAAGGAAACTGCCACCACCTTGTACGAGCTGGTGGGCTACCGCGCAGCTATAACGAAAGAGCAACTGCAAACACTGGAACATTTTGCCACAGCGCTGCAGCATTACCGACAACAGCAATGGTCTGCCGCGCTGGCGGAACTGGAACAGGTTTTAACGCTGAGTCCACATGACGGGCCGGCCACATTATACCGGCAACGCTGCCGCCAGCTACAAGCACAGCCGCCAGCACCGCAGTGGGACGCCATCACCCGCTTTACGAGCAAGTAGCCGGAACGGCCATGGTATCGAGCTGTGCCAAGTTGGCCCGCAACTGGCGCATATACGGGCTGGAAGAGCAACCGAAGTATTTCTGCAGCGAGAGTTCGTGATTACCCATTTTTTCCAATCGTGGCAACACGCTATGGCGAATAAACGCGGCCGAAGAACCTAACAGATGGGCATAACTGTCAAACACCACAAAACCGGCGGCACGCAACCGTTCCAGACCGTGCCAGGCATAGGCTTCGGCAAACTCCTCGTACAGCAACGGCAGACTGTCGATGTAATTCTCGGCAGAAACCTGCGCCAGCAAATCGGCACTGGCCAGCATACCGTCCAGACCGGAATACGGCGCCGCGATTTCAGCCAACTCGTCTGTCACACCCAAACGGGTAGCATCTATAAGCTGCGCCACCAAGTGGCACTGGTCGTTGGTCCAGTCGGGCTTACCGGCCAGATACTGCCGGGCCAGGCGCTTGCTTATTTCCACATGCTCAAAGGTATACTGTCCACCGCGACCCCCAACCACGCCAACAGGCTTGAGATAACCACTATCGTGAAACAGTGCCGCACACGCCAACACACGCACAGCCAAGCCGTCACAACGCTGCCCCCTGCGGCGGCAATCACCCAGCATTATCTGCATGGCAACGGTAAATACCGCGTAAATATGACGGACATCGTGGTACGGCACCTGACACGGCTGGCGATTCAGCAACTCGCCGCGGTACATGGCTTCCACGTCCTCCAGCAACTCCAGCAACAGCTGCTGTTGAGCCGGAAAATCGCGCTCAATCAATTCACGCACACTTTTGGCGTTATGTTCAATCTTCACACTTAATCCTCTTGTACCTGCTGATGCAGACGTTGGCACAAAACCGCCATCTCGTCCCGATGTTCCAGCACCAAGGCTACCAGGTCAGCATCAAACTGATCACCAGCGCCATTGGCGATTATTTCAAACACCTTGTCCAGTCGCAGCGCTTCACAACTGGTCTCACTCTCTCCCGCCACATATTTTGGATAATCACGCCGCGACGACAATGCGTCAAACACATCAGCAACGGCAATTATTTTAGCCAGTTGCGGGATATGCTCTCCATCGACACCGGCGGGATAGCCATTGCCGTCCATCCGCTCATGATGACTAGAGGCAATTTGCGGTAACTCCACCAGGTGACGCGGCAAACGCATCCGCTCCAGTATCCTCCCGGTCCACAACGGATGACTCTGCATAATAGCCAGCTCATCGGCATTAAAACGACCATTTTTGGTCAGCACCCGGTCAGGTACGGCAATTTTACCCAGATCATGCAACAGAGAGGAGTATTTGAGTACATCGAGGCTAGTTTCATCCAAACCCACCAGGCGACCGATAAACAGGGCGTATTCGGTAACCCGGTGGGAATGACCGGCGGTAAGCTTGTGCTTGGCGTCCATGGTTTCAGTAAGGGTGCGGATGAAGCTTTCAAAGCCCTGACGCAACTCCTGAATGAGCTGGAAATTTTCCAGCGCCACGCCTACCTGCGCCGCGCACACCTGCGCCAGCTCCTGATCTTTGGCGGAAAACAGATCATCACTCTTATTGATCATCTGCAGCACGCCCTTGAGCTCACCGCCGCGATTGAGCACCGGATAGCACAGCACCGTTTTAGTCACATAGCCCGATTTTTCATCCCAGCTAGAATCGAAATCGGGGTGGCTGGCGGCATCGTGCACCAGCAGCGGCTGCTGCTGTTGAGCGCATTTCCCGGCCAGGCCAACCCCCACCGGGATTCGAATCTGCTTACTCAGCCCCTGGGCAACCTTGGTCCACAACTCGTCGGTCACCTCATCAAGGAGGAACAGACTGGTACGGTCGACTTCCATGATTTGTGACACATGGCGAACAATGGCCAGGAACAGATCGTCAAAACTGCTCTGGCTGTTGAGCAGCAACGCCATCTCCTGCACTTGCCGGAAACGGCTGAGATCGTGTTTCAAACCAGCTATAGTCTCATCGGCTGACATAAATTTGCTTCTCCACTGTTTTCAACGCCGACACAACACGCCAGGAGCCTGCCGGGCTTTACGAATCGAAGCGAAAAAAATTAACTGGTCGAGGACAGATTTTCGCTCGTTTGAAAACGAATAGCCGTAGCCATTTGTCGAAAAGGAGCGTAAATATAAACCGAGCAGACGGTTTGGCAACCGATTCATGGAAAGCCCGACGGGCTGCCAGCATGAAACAACTTGCCGACGCAAGCCAGTGCCCAATATACCCTTTTTGTCGCGAACGATATATGAAAAAGCGCACAGACGCAAAAAACGGACCACCTCCGCCCGGCTGGCGCAACCGCCTGCACGAGATAATCTTTGAGGCGGAAACACCAGCCGGCAAGCTGTTCGATATTCTTCTCATTGTCAGTATCCTGTGCAGTGTGGCGGTGGTGATGCTCGACAGCGTAGCCCGCTATCAGCACAGTTTCGGCGCAGCGCTCACTGTAGCTGAATGGCTGTTTACCCTGTTGTTTACGGCGGAATACCTGCTGCGCCTCGCGTGCATCGGCCGTCCCGTCAAGTACGCGCGCAGTTTTTTCGGCGTGGTCGACCTGCTAGCGATTCTACCCAGCTATATCGCACTATTCGTACCGGGCACCCAATATCTGCTGGTGATTCGCGTACTGCGTATCCTGCGCATCTTCCGCATTCTGAAACTGGTGCAGTATCTGGATGAAGCCAACCATCTGCTGCGCGCCCTGCGTGCCAGCGGGCGCAAAATAGCGGTGTTTCTGTTCACCGTCGCCACCCTGGTAGTGATATTCGGCTCACTAATGTACGTGGTGGAAGGTGAGGCTAACGGTTTCACCAGTATTCCACGCAGTGTCTACTGGGCCATTGTCACTCTCACCACCGTCGGCTACGGCGACATCGCCCCCCAGACCGATATCGGCCAGATGTTGGCAGCGCTTATTATGGTTCTCGGTTACGGCATCATCGCTGTACCCACCGGCATAGTTACGGTTGAACTGTCCCACAGCTCCCGCCAGCGCGAGGTCTCCACCACCGCCTGCCCCGAATGCGGCAGCGAAGGACACGACAGCGACGCCAGCTACTGTAAATACTGTGGTGCGCCGCTGTAATCAGCCGTATTAACCGAGCACCCCCTGCTTCAGCGCCAGCAACGTCGCCCCGCTGACAATCACCCACAGAATGGTACCCTGGGCAAAGGTAGGCTGATCGAAGTGCCCACCCGCCTCAGCTTAAAACGTGAACTAAGCATTGTCACGCACCGCAAACGCAGCCACAGTCGCCTGCTTGATGCCTGCATGGAGATACTCTGTCGCTAAGGCAGGGTATCGACCCACTTCCTAAACACCATAAAAAAACCGGCGGGGAAAGGCGCAATGCACACCTCCCCGCCGGTTGTCATCTAATAAACGGTGAACTACTTCTTGTTCTGCTCTGCCTTGGCCGCTTTATCCTGTTGAGCTTTAAGCTGGGCTTTGATCTTCTCCACCATCTGCGCCGCCGCATCCTTAGACGCGTCTTTTATCTCCGGCATCACATCCAGCAGTTCAATCTCAAATACCAGTACCGAATTAGGCTCGATCACCTTGCCGGCGCCGCGCTCACCGTAAGCGAGGTTGGGCGGTACAAACAACTGCCATTTGGAGCCTACCGGCATCAGTTGCAGCGCCTCTGTCCAACCGGCGATAACACGATCAACGGGGAACTCCGCCGGTTTGCCGCGATCGTAGGAACTGTCGAACTGGGTACCGTCGATGAGCGTACCGCGATAATTGACGCGCACTACGTCGCTGGCCTTGGGCTTTTTGCCTGTACCTTCCTTAATAACTTTGTACTGCAGACCGCTCTTAAGGGTTACCACGCCTTCTTTCTTGGCATTTTCTTCGAGGAATTTCTTACCGATGGTGGCATTCTTCTCGGCCATGGCCTTCATCTTTTTTTGCCGTTTTTCCATCAGCACTTTCTGGAACTCCTGCATCACCTTGCCACGCTCTTCCAGGCTGATACGCGCATCCTTGCCCTGCTGGGCATCCCGGGCGCCTTCCACAACAACATCAAGCAACAGTTCAAAATCGTTTTCCTTGAAGTTCCGGGCGATATCGTAGCCGACACTGTAACTGACCTTCTGATTCAAGGTCTCCAATTTGGTATTGCCGGTTTTAGCAGACTGTTTGTTCCCCTGCTCGTTGCAGCCAGATACAGCCAGTGCAGACACAACCAATAAAACGATCCATAGACGCATAGACAACCATCCTTTTTCTGCTAGTATTTTCCATAAACTGTGCGAATCCTGCATCCGCAACAAAAAAACATGACCAAACTACCTTTTACGTATAAAATTGCCAACCAAAAACTGCCTGTTTTTTCTAATGTGAGGTATTTTTATGATCATACGCATTGCCATACTGTTTCTGCTGCTGAGCGCTGGCTGTGCATCGGCACAGCAGCGGGCTCTGCATCTGGCGGTGAGCATCGCGCCGCAGCGCTATCTGCTGCAGCAACTGGTCGACACAGATGCCAGCATTGATGTGCTGGTACGCAACGGCCAGAATCCGGCCACCTGGGAGATAACCCCGCGTCAGATGATGGCGTTGGCACAGACGGACGCCCTGTTTCGTATCGGCGTGCCGTTTGAACGCATCTACCTGCCCAAACTGCGGCGCAACTTTCCGGCGCTGAAAATCTACGCTGTGCACAGCGGCATCAAGCGCTATCCTTTTGCCGCTGCTGAGCACGCCACGGCGGACAACATCGACCCGCATATCTGGCTCGACCCGCTGCTGGATATCCGCATGGCGGAGAATATGGCGGCAGCGTTAGCGGAGCTGGATCCCGACAACAGTGCCATCTACCAGCGCCGTTTGAAACAGGTGCGCCGCGAGTTTGAACAACTGCACCGGCGCATTGCGACGTTGCTTGAGCAGCACCGCGACGGCTGTTTCATGGTATTTCATCCGTCGTGGGGCTACTTTGCCCGCCGCTACCACCTGTGCCAGCTGGCCATCGAACTGCACGGCCGCCAGCCGCGTGGCGCCGCCTTGGCGCGCATTATCGACAGCGCCCGCGCTCACCACATCGGCACCATTTTTGTGCAGAGCCAGTTCAGCCGCAAAACCGCTGCCGCCGTTGCCGCCCAGCTCGGCATCAAGGTGGAAACCCTCGACCCGCTGCCGCAAAATCTGGCCGCCGGACTGCTGGAAACAGCGCAAAAACTCAGCCACGCTCTGGAGCAGCAATGTCAGCCATCATCTCACTGAAACAGGTCTGCTTCAGCTACCGCCACCAGCCGGTGCTGGAACAGATCAACCTGAACATCGACAGCGGCGAGTTTCTCGGCATTGTCGGTCCCAACGGCGGCGGCAAAACCACTCTGCTCAAAATAATTCTCGGCCTGCTCAGCCCCACCAGCGGCACGGTTACGGTGCTGGGCACCACGGCGGACAAGGCACGCACCCGGCTGGGCTACGTACCGCAGTTTGCCACTTTTGACAGTGCTTTCCCCATTTCGGTACGCGCTACCGTGCTGCAGGGACGGCTGGGCTGCGCCACGGCGCGCTGGCGTTACAGCCGCCACGACCACGCCATCGCCACCCGGGTGATGGAGGAAACCGATGTCGCGGCTCTGGAGCGCCGCCCCATGGCGGCGTTGTCGGGCGGACAGCGCCAGCGGGTACTCATCGCCCGGGCGCTGGCGTGCCAACCGGAAGTGCTGCTGCTGGATGAACCCACCGCCAATGTCGACCCGGATCACGGCGAATCAATTTTTGAACTGCTGCAACGGTTGCACCGGCAGATGACCATTGTCCTCATCTCCCACGACATTGCGTTTATTTCACGCGCCGTTACCAGTGTGGCGTGCCTGAACCGCACCCTAGTACGCCACCCGGTAACAGCGGCGGACAGCTGTGCCAGCAACCATCTCTACTCAATACCGGTGAACCGCATCGACCACGCCACCTGCCTGCACAACGGGGGAAACGAGTGAACTTTTTCAGCGCCCTGACTCAACACGCTTTTTTGCAGCACGCCCTGCTCGGCACGTTACTGGCCAGCCTGGCCTGCGGCGTTATCGGCTCGTTTGTGGTGGTACGCCGCATCAGCTATTTGGCCGGCGGCATCGCCCACGCGGTACTGGGCGGCATGGGACTGGCCTTTTTTCTCGGTCATTCCCCCATCAACGGCGCCCTCATCGGCGCACTGGTTATCGCCGTTATCATCGCCGCCATCAGCGGCAGCGAACGGCTGAACCAGCACGAAGATACGGTAATCAGCGCCATGTGGGCGGCGGGAATGTCCATCGGCATCATCTTTATCTCCCGCACACCGGCCTACAACATCGATCTCATCAGCTACCTGTTCGGCAACGTGCTAATGATCGCCGACCACGATCTATGGCGTATCGCCCTGCTCGACAGCGTAATCCTCACCTTTACCGCCGTCTGCTACCGTCAGCTGCTAGTTCTGTGCTACGACCGCGAATTTGCCGGACTGCGCGGCGTGCGCGTGCGGCTGCTCAACACCTTGCTGCTGTGCATGATCGCCATCACCGTGGTAATTTTAATTCAGATCGTCGGCCTGATTCTGGTTATCGCCCTGCTGACCCTGCCCGCCGCCACGGCACGCCTGCACGCGCCCACCATGCTGGTTATGATGGCACTGGCCACCCTGTTCACCGCTGTCATCAGCAGCGGCGGGCTGATAATTGCGTTCAGTTACGATCTGCCCACCGGCGCTACCACCGCCCTGCTGGCGGCACTGGTATACCTGCTTGCCCTGGCGCTGCGACGCCAGTGAAAATAGTTTTCAATACCACTTGATATTTGGCGCGACAACTACTACACTGGTGAAAAAGAGCAATTAACCAGTCATCGGCGCCGTCATGGTGCTGTGGAGTATAGAGCAACGTCATGTGTCCATTATCTCAGTGTAAAAGCGGCGAAACTGTATTTGTGCGCGGAATAACCGGCGGCTGTCGGCTACGCGGCAAGCTGCAGGCAATGGGTATTATGCCCGGTGAAGCATTGAGAGTTATCTCTGACGGTGGCGGCCCTCTGGTAATTGAAACCAAGGGAATCAAACTGGCCATCGGCAACGGCATGGCGCAGCAGATTATGGTTTCGTGTGATTGCGCCTGTCCCCACCGGGAAACGAATTGCGCCTGCCAGTCCTGAGCCGTTTTTGCCGCGCACCCTTGACATCCATCCTTTCAGTGGCTAGTGTCCTCTCTGGTTGCTGCCCGGCGGCGTTCGCGTCGACGTGCGTTGATATTCCGAACTCCAATCATATTTTAATATCCGCACAGGATTGTCCGTGCCATGAGTGATAACGAAAACGACAACGTGAAAGAATTCAGCGTTGAGCTGGATGAGGAAAGTCTGGTTATAGCCAACGAGCTGCTGCCGGAGGTCATCCCCATTATTCCTCTGCGGCCCAGGCCGGCGTTTCCCGCCATTCTTGTACCGCTGAGTATATCCGGCAAGGAGAAGGCTGATATTATCCGCCGCGCCGCCCAGCATTCCAGCCAGGCCATCGGCATGGTAATGGTGCGGGATGTGGAGGGCGATGACGAGCCGGAAAACCTGCACCGCATCGGCGTGGTAGGCAAAATCGTCAAGGTGCTCAACGATGAGGATAACGGCATTCAGGTATTGATCAACTGCCTGGAGCGTTTCACCATCGTCGAACTGCAACAGACACCGCACGGTTTTTTCGCCAAGGTGGAATACCACCTGGAGCCGGGCAACGCCCGCCGCGATGAGCTTAAAGCCTACTCCATGGCTATCATCTCCACCCTCAAGGAGCTGGTGCAGATCAACCCTCTCTACTCGGAAGAGATCAAGATGTTTCTCGGCCGCTCCAGCATGGACGACCCGGGTCGGCTGGCCGATTTTGCCGCCAACCTCACCTCGGCCGAGGGGCAGGAGTTACAACAGGTTCTGGAAACACTGGATGTGCGCCAGCGCATCGAGCAGGTGTTGGTGCTGCTGAAAAAAGAGCTGGAAGTTTCCCGGCTGCAAAGCCGCATCGCCAAGGAGATCGAAAAAAACATCTCCGAGCAGCAGCGCCAGTTTTTTCTGCGCGAGCAGCTTAAAACCATCAAAAAAGAGCTGGGGCTGGAAAAAGACAGCAAAACCAGCGAGATCGAAAAGTTTCAGCAACGCCTTAAAGGACTGACCCTCAACGACGAGGCGCAACGCGCCATTGACGAGGAGATCAGCAAACTGCAGCTTATCGAACCGGCGTCACCGGAATACAACGTAAGCCGCAACTATCTGGACTGGCTAACCATTCTGCCGTGGGGCAAAAACACCCGCGATTCGTACGATATCAACCGCGCCCGCCGTGCCCTCGACCGCGATCACTTTGGCCTGGAGGATGTAAAAGAGCGTATTCTGGAGTTTATCGCCGTCGGCAAAATGAAGGGGGACATCTCCGGTTCCATTCTGTGCCTGGTGGGCCCGCCGGGGGTAGGCAAGACCTCCATCGGCAAGAGTGTGGCGGCGGCGCTTAAACGCAATTTTTACCGCTTTTCTCTGGGCGGCATGCGCGACGAGGCGGAGATCAAGGGACACCGGCGCACCTACATCGGCGCCATGCCGGGCAAGTTTATCCAGGCCATGAAGCAGGCGGGCAGCGCCAACCCGGTGCTGATGCTGGACGAAATCGACAAAATCGGCGCTTCGTTTCAGGGTGATCCGGCCTCGGCGCTGCTGGAAGTGCTCGATCCGGAGCAGAACAGCACCTTCCGCGATCACTATCTCGATGTACCGTTCGACCTTTCCAACGTGCTGTTCATCGCCACCGCCAACCAGCTGGACACCATACCGGCGCCCCTGCTCGACCGCATGGAGATCATCCATCTTTCCGGCTACATCATGCAGGAAAAAGTGGAGATCGCGCGGCGCTACCTTATCCCCAAAGCGCTGAAAAACCACGGTCTGAGCAAAAGCCATGTCGCCATCCACAAACGGGCGCTGGAGGAGATTATCGACCGCTACGCCCGCGAGGCCGGGGTGCGCGGCCTGGAAAACCGCATCAAAAAAATCATGCGCAAGACAGCCATGGAATTTGCCGCAGGGCGCAAAGAGAAGATCACCATTCGCAAAAGCAACGTCGCCGACTATCTCGGCAAGGAGCTGTTCAACAAAGATGAGCTGTTCGGCCCGACTCCCGGCGTGGTCACCGGCCTGGCGTGGACCAGCATGGGCGGCGTGACCCTACAGGTAGAAGCCACTGCCATGCCCGGCAAAAGCAAGGGATTCAAGCAGACCGGCCAACTTGGCAATGTGATGGTGGAAAGCAGCGAAATCGCCTATTCCTATGTCATGGGGCATCTGGCGCACTACGGCTTGCCGGAGGATTTTGTCGACAACCACTTTATTCACCTGCACGTTCCCGCCGGTGCCACCCCCAAGGACGGCCCGTCGGCAGGGATAACCATGACCACCGCCCTGCTGTCGATGATCAAAGGGCAACCGGTGAAAAAGAAACTGGGCATGACCGGCGAACTAAGCCTAACCGGCCAGGTACTGCCCATCGGCGGTCTCAAGGAAAAAACCATCGCCGCCCGGCGCAGCGGCCTGAATATCCTGATCTTTCCCCAAGGGAATAAAAAGGATTTTGACGAACTGCCCGATCATCTCAAAGAGGGGCTGCAAGTCCATTTTGCCAGCACCTACGACGAAGTTTACACCATCGCTTTTGCATAACCACACAGGAGTTGCCGCACCATGTCCACCAAAGAACTACACGACGCCATCATGGCGTTACCACTGGAAGAAAAACAGCAATTTATCATCGACGCCCTGCCCGGCCTGGCCAAAGATGCCATGCAGGATTCCACCTTTATGATGCGCCTGCTGCCGGTATTTCTGGGCATTGTCAAGGAGAGCGGCATCGACATCCAGCAACTGCTGCAGTTTGCCGCCCTGCACGGCGGCGGCCTCGGCGCTGACAGCCACGGCGGAGAATAGAACCATGCGCATACTCTCCGGCATACAACCTTCCGGTTCACTGCACATCGGCAACTATTTTGGCATGATGAAAAAGATGATCGACTACCAGCAGCAAGGAGAGCTGTTCTGTTTCATCGCCAATTATCACGCCATGACCACTGTCTCCGACGGCAAGGCCCTGGCCACAGGAACCCTAGAAGCAGCGGCCAATTTCCTCGCTTTGGGGATGGATCCGGAAAAGAGCACCTTCTGGGTACAATCCGATGTGCCTGAAGTACAGGAACTGACCTGGTTTCTGTCCAACTTCACCCCCATGGGGCTGCTGGAACGCTGCCACAGCTACAAGGACAAAATCACCAAGGGGATTGCCGCCAACCATGGCCTGTTCGCCTATCCGGTGCTTATGGCCGCCGATATTCTGATGTTCAACAGCGATGTGGTTCCGGTCGGTAAAGACCAGAAGCAGCACGTGGAAGTAGCACGCGACATCGCCATCAAGGTCAACAACCGCTACGGCGAAATATTCACCATACCCGAGGCGGAAATCGACGCCGACGTGGCCACAGTACCCGGCCTGGACGGTCAGAAGATGAGTAAAAGCTACGGCAACACCATCGACCTGTTTCAGGACGAAAAGAGTCTGCGCAAACAGATTATGCGCATCGTCACCGACCCCACCCCGGTAGAAGACCCCAAAGACCCGGACAACTGCAATGTGTTCCAGATCTACCGCCTGTTTTTAAGCGAAGAGGAGCAGCAGCAACTGCGTCAGCGCTATTTAGCCGGCGGCCTCGGCTACGGTGAGGTAAAGCAGGAACTGTTTGAAACAGTACGCGACTACTTTACCCCGTTCACCCAGCGCCGCAACGCCCTGCTCGAAGACAAGGAACAACTGCGCCAGACCCTAGCCGCAGGCGCACAGAAAGCGCGCTACGCCGCCAGCAAAGTACTACGCAAAATCCGCAAAAAAAGCGGCCTGAGCTACTGACAACCACGCCACAACCACTACCATCGCCATGCCACAAGGATTTGAGCATACTTAAAACCTTGTGGCATTTTTGCTTTTGTTTCCAGTATACTTGTT
The DNA here is from genome assembly GCA_027065245.1 of Desulfuromonadaceae bacterium. GTDB lineage: Bacteria > Desulfobacterota > Desulfuromonadia > Desulfuromonadales > Desulfuromonadaceae > Desulfuromonas. Next base: position 12,239 of record JAMOOS010000128.1, read on the forward strand.
TGCCCGCAGCAGCAGCGACAACACGCGGTCAGCATGACAGGCAACCAGCAACGTAGCGACCAACAAGCATATTGAGAAGATTACGGCAGTCAGCAGTTATGTAGAAGCTAAAGACACCTGCGAAAAAATTGACCGCTTTCGCGCGGATATCGATGCCCCCTGTGTCAGGCTAGTTGTCGCCCATCTTTGAGTAATATGTGCTAGTATGCTGGGCAAACGGAGACGAGGGAATCATGAAACGTAAACAGATCAATTATTCCGCCACGATTGGCTGATATAAGGAAATCGCTCATCCCATTTCTGAGCGAAGCGATCAAGCTCTAGTTCAGCTTCTGCTGCTGTTACTGATTGATAAATCTTCTTTAGAGATCAGCGTCGCAGAAACGTCGGCATCATACATTTCTTTAAAACTGGCAACGATGTCACGAGTACTCATTCCTTTGGCGTATAGCGATAGAATTTGATCATCAAAATGAGTCAGGCGGGT
>JAMOOS010000129.1 GCA_027065245.1 Desulfuromonadaceae bacterium
CGTCGGCAATAAAATCACGACAATCACCGTTACAATAGCGCGCCTCATGATCAGTACCACGGATACCGATGGTGGCAACCGGAGTGTTTATCCGCACCTTTTCATGATTCCCTTTGCCAATAGCCCCGGTAATGGCACGAAAACCGCCTTTTACCAGCGAAAAATGACTCTTGTCCAACTGTTTATCGCCGCTGTAATGATAAGAGTCAATCACAAAACGCGACGATGGCCGCACAAACACCCGCCCGTTATCACTGAACAACAGGCGCACCCTGCCGTTAACTGCTGTGTCGATGGTATCTCCGGCGACAATTTCACTCCCCTTGCGCAACTGCCGTACCGCACCATCGGCGGAGATGACAGTAACCGGGCCGGCAATTGCATCTACCCTGGCGACCACTTCGGCAGCCAGCGCCACAGTGGAATACGCCGCTAGTAACATGCCAAATATAATTGCTGCCAGCAGCAGGCCGAGGCGAGAAAACGTCCTTACTGTGTTGACAGCAATCATTGGCACACCATATTCTGGCCAGTCACTGCGCCATTACGTAATTCGATCATGAGATCTTCTGAACCATCGTTATTATGTCTGTCATAAATAACATAGCGTCGATATTCGTCACGCCGGTTGCTATCTTCAGGTTGCGGAGTCACCAGCGCCGTTATAGTGTCTACAACATCCCACCCCTCCGGCGGCAGCACTATATTGGCATATAAACCTTGTTGCTGTACCAGATTGTAGTTGTCCGCATCGGTACCACTTATAGCATTGCCACTCACGGTAACCGCCTTGTTACTACCTACATTCGGATCAGCAAAACGGCCGATGGGAGTACCGCCAAGCACTACGTCATCATCAGCCAGCGGAGTGATAGCCGCCACCCCTCCCAATGGTGCCACGGTAGCACCATCGTAGGGTTTATCTAGAGCAATCAGTCCGTGTACAGCCAGACCACGCGGCGTAACATCAGCTGTCAGCCCCTGCTGCTGCACCAGACGATAGTTACCGGCGTCGGCACCACTGATACTGTTGCCACTCACCGTTACCGCCTTGTTACTGCCAACATTTTTATCGGCAAAGCACCCACTGGCACGTCCGGTGGCAAAGACATCGTCTCCTGCTATGGGCGTAACAGCAGCAACACCAGTCAGAGGAGCAACAGCAGTCGCGTCGTAAACCCGGTCAACAGCGACAAGCCCGTGTACTTCAATATCCTTCGGTGTAACATCGGCTGCAAGCCCCTGCTGCTGCACCAGACGATAGTTACCGGCGTCGGCACCACTGATACTGTTGCCACTCACCGTTACCGCCTTGTTACTGCCAACATTTTTATCGGCGAACTGGCCCAGTGCTGTGCCAGTCAAAACTACATCATCACCGGCCACAGGAGTAATACCCGCCGTACCGCCTAAGGGAGCAAAGACGGTGGCGTCATACACCTTGTCCTTTGCAACAAGCCCGTGTACTTCCAAATCCGCCGGCGTAACGGAAGCGACAAGCGCAGCGTGTTGAACCAGGCGGTAATTAGCGGCATCGACACCTCTTATGTGGTAATCACCGACGGTAACCGGCTTTTCATTACCGACATTCTTGTCGCCAAAATATCCCGTGGCAACGCCTTCGAGCATGACAATATCGTTACCAAACGGAGTAACAACGGCTTGTCCGCCAAGGGGAGCCAATGCAGTACCGTCATACACCTTGTCCAGTGCAATAAGACCGTGCACCTCCAGATTAGCGGGGGTAATGGTAACCACATGTGTCCCGCCGACAAAAGTATAATTGGCGGCCAGACCGCCGTTGGCACCATCGTGCAATGTGAGTGTGTTCAGATCCAGTGGTTTATTTACACCAACATTTTTATCTGCCATCAATCCTTGACCAGTGAGGATAAGGGTCTCGTTGCCAACCAGACCATCAAGATTGAGGACACTGGCGTCCACAAATACTGTACCGTCGTAGGAACGTGTACCATACAGACTTATGGTGTTAGCACCAACTGGAGCGGGGGTAATGGTCAAATTGCCACCGTTAACATTGTATCCCTGCTGGGTGGAGTAATAGCCGTTGTAGAAACCGGCATCAATGCCGGTGGCGGCACTGCCCAATACCTGTGTATTGGCCGTGGTGCCTCCGTATTGCGCAGCGCCGTTGTACACCACGGTAGCATCTGGTGCGTCGGCCAATTCCAGAGGAGTCATGAAGCAGGTCAGCAACGGCTCGGTATGGCCCTCGTAAATGCGCCATTTCGCTGCGACATCGCCAGTCTTCGCCATATCCCAAGTTGGAAAACTGTCGCGTTTCTTCATATCGCCATCGTTGAGGCCGGCACCACCGGCACTGGCAGCCTGAGTGGAATTATCCTTGTTCCAGTAACAGTCTGTTATTCCGGCGGCAGCGTTATTGCTCCCTATCAAACCGCCGACAACGTTACCTGCCCCGCCAACACTATTAACTGCTCCGCTGGAATAACATTTATCCGCGCTACCGCCGGTATCGTTGAAACCTATAAGACCACCCAGTGAGCTACTGCCACCATTTACAGTCACGTCTCCGGTAGCATAGCTGGCGCTGATACCGGCAGCATTGTTACCAACAAGCCCACCCATTTTGTTGTCATCCTGACTGGTGGTGCGGTCCGTTACCGCGCCTTCAGAATAACAATCGGTGATATTACCACCGACGTTGGTTCCAACGAGACCACCGGCAGTGGCGCTGCTGCTATTCAGAGTGACAACAACAGCGGCAGTGGTATAACACTTAGAGATGTCACTCCCGTTATATCCGGCCAGCCCCCCGATGTTTATAGCTGTAGCCCCTAACACGTCTTCCACATTAGCGTCGGCATGACTCCATTTTATTGTACCGAAGTTTTTACCCACGAGGCCACCGATACTGACATCACTCACTGCGGTGCCGTTGACAGTTACATTTGCACTGGAATAGCAATTGTTTACGATGCCGTTATTGACCCCAACCAGGGCAGCAACTGCGCTATACCCCCCGGTAATATCTCCACCGTCGAGACCTAGATTGGCAATTACTCCACCAACTCCAGTAACTCCGAACATGGCAACACAGGTATGGGTATCGCGAAATATGTGCAAGTTGCCAACCTTGTGCCCCAAGCCCTCCAGTCTCCCGCCAAATGCTGTAGCTTCATCGCCCAGTGGAGTGAAACCGCTGCCACTGTCCCAACTCGCAGTCCCGCTGGCATCAATATCGTTGCCAAGTACATAGTTGCCTGACAGATTTCCTCTTATCCCCTGCAGAGTGTCATCGCCACTGCTGGTTTCTGTACCCAGGGCGTTAATAGTGGTGTAGGTTATCTCGGCATCGTCGGCATGTTTAGTCTTGAACGTACAGGCATGTTCCAGGTTGACCGGTGCGTTTATGTGATACTCGTTGCCATAGTGCAGAAACAGCACTCCATCGCCGGTTATCTCCATCTGCTTGTTGATATTGATATCGTTGGTGGCATTTATGGTCAGCGTATAACCACCATCAGAGGTCACGGTATCATTCACATGGATATGACCATCATTACCGCTACCGTTGACACTCGATATGATAACATCATTATTATGCAGGGACGTGGACAAATCATTACCGGTTATATCACCACCGGTCGGCGCAATGGTAAAACCATCGCCAAGACTAACAGGATCAATCAACCATTCCCCACCGACGGCGGTAACTTTGACACCGTTGAGATCGACATCCGCCGCCGAGGTTTCGACGAAGCCACCGTGACCAGGAGCACCGTTTCCGTCAGCCGAAATATAGCCTCTTGCGCTTAAAGCTCCGGTTACCACGCCGTTTTCTTCCGTTTTGACAATAACGTTACCGCCATGCACACCATCAGCACTAATCCGGCTGGTAGCGGCGAGATCAATCCGCCTGGTTGAGCGGATGGCAATATTGCCACCACAATCGCCTGCGGCACCCCCGGACACATCCAGCACACCGCTGTTATTCACACTTGCTGCCGTTCCTCGCAGGACAATCTCACCATTTTGCACATCAATAGACTGCGCCTTAATCACACCGCTGTTATTAACCACGCCTGCGAGCAAGTCCTCGGCAACACTGGCAGTCATGACCACCGTAGCACCATCACCAGCAATAGTGCCCATATTCTCCACCCCAGCGTAATCGGCTAGGCAGGCCCCATCTACAGCCAATCCGATGAGGTTATTACCGGCAATATCAAGGGTAAAATAGCTGCCGCTGGCTAGCTCAACCCGCCCGAGTCGCGCTTGGATTACACCAGAATTAACTGCATAATCACCCGCCAGGACAATGTAACCACCATCTGCAGCGCTTAGATTGCCGCAATTAATTACGGTTGCCCCGTCTGCAGAGTCGACATTCCTAAAATGGTAATACCCGGACATAAAGTCAGCAGTGCTTATGGTAGATGTGGATGCAAACAGTCCATGAACATCTATACGGGAGCCTAGGGCAAATACAACCCCGTGCGGATTGAGCAGAAACACCTGACCGTTGGCACGCATCCGGCCGAAAATAGTGCTGACTTCATCGCCGGTAACGCGGTTAAGAATAACGCTGGCGCCGTCTGGCTGACGGAATTCCACCAGCTCGTCTACATCAACAGAGAAGCTGCGCCAGTCGATTACGGCTTTGGTACTGCTCTGATCTATTCTGGTGGTAACTGCATCGGGATTTGAGATCACCGCATCACCAGCGACTACGGTGCCATTGCAAGGTGCCGACCACCCGGCAACAGGCATCGCTACCAGGATAACCAGCAACCACACAGCCAAAATATTTACACCGGAACCATCCTGTTCAGCAGCCATGGCGTACTCCATAATGTGTTTTTTCAGTATACTGCAGAAAAAATAACCCATATCGGCGCATTCAAATCATCACCGGCATTATTGCCATCGACGGGACTCGCCCATTGCACATCCACAATGTAGTGCTGTGCAATAACAGCATGCAGGCCGACCCCTACCGAGGTAATGGAATCGCTGCCGCCGGTTATTACAGTTCCCTTACTGTCTACCTTGCCGCTATCGACGAAACAACTCAACATAAGATCTGCAGGGGGGGTACTGTAACGATAACGCAGCTCAACACTTCCAATCCAGCCTTGGTCACCTCGTCTGGCTGAACTGACAAAACCACGCACGCTGTTAAAGCCACCGATACTATACTTGTTCAAATCGGGCAGAGCGTCACTACTTAGAACCACTTCGACACGAGCATAGGCACTTAATCTTTTACTGATAAACTGTTCATAGTCACCATTGAACTGAAAACGGGTGTAGCCTCTGTCCGCGTCGGAATCCCCCTGAAAATTTAAAGCAAGATGTGCAGCAGCGCTGCCACGAGCGCCGGTCTGGTTACGCCCAACGTAATTGATGCCGATATCAAGATAGTTAACATTATCGTTGGTAATATCTCTGTCCAACATCTCAGCTTTACCACGCAAATGGTAGAAAGCCAGCGCTCCGTACATGCTGTCGCTGATACTACGGCGCAAGATGTGGGTATACTTTACGAAAGTTGTTTCGCTGCTTCCCTCGATATCCAGATCGTCAAATTCCTTACCTACGTAATATTCGCTGCGTGAATAGCCAACATCAAACCGATCGCCTGAGCTGAACACCGGCACTCCGTAACCAGTTTTAATCTGACGAAACATATCGTTTTGGGAGTGCGTGTAGCTCACGCTGAACACATCTCCGATACGCAGAGGATTGTTAAGTAGCAAATCGGCACCAAAACGCCAACGACCGACAAACTTGCGCCCACTGTTATCGACACTCAGCGCCGCTTCCACTGACTTCTCCCTGAAATTAAAGTTTATATCGGTAGTCCCGGACGCGGCACCGGGAACCAATACTGAACGTGCTTCCAGGCCCGGCAGATCGTTGAGCAGCAGCAGCTCCCGCTCCAGATCGTCAAAACGAACGACAGATCCTGGGGCTACATGCTTCAGCCGACACGCAAGAAAGGAGTTGTCATAGCGCTCATTACCACTAAAAACCAGCCTACCCACCCGGCCCTCAACCACCAGCAATTGCAACACTCCGCCGCGCATATACTGTGCCGGCACTGTAACGGTTGCAAGGGTGTAACCATGTTGACGATAAAAAGCGGTCAAGCGATTAGCTTGAGCGTAAATTTCCGCCAAAGTAAGGTCACTGCCCTCCTTGTCGCGGATAACGGCGCGCAATTCATCCTCACTGAAAACCGTGTTGCCGCTGATGGCAAACCGTTCGATGTGAATTCTGCGCCCGTCACTGGGAAAAACCGGTTGCCTGCTTCTGTTGTTGTTGAGCAATTCTGGCATAGACACCTCTTTTTCCGGCACGTTCTGGCGCTGTAGCGTAGAGCTCTCCGCCATTCCCGGAGTAAAAGGAGCTACCGCAAGCACACTCACGGGTACAAACAGCAACGCTGCAAACAATAAAAAAGTCAACACTGAACATACACGCATGCCAGGCATTTATCTCCCAGATTGGCTCTTTCTTAACAAGATATCGCAACAACGACTTACAAGACCGCAACAGCGAAATGAAAATCGCAGACATATTGCATTACAATGCAGGACGCATCGACCAATGGATATTTGGAGGACAATTCCACACCGCAACTACAGCAAGAACAACTCATTCAACGGCCTATCTGCAGTTGGCACCATTACCACACACAATTAGCAGATGGAAATCTGCGCTATTATTATCCTATAATTTTTACTTTGCCAAGCACGATTTTCATTTTTAGCTTCTGAAGGATGTACGTCACGGCGGGAACGCTATTGACATGATGGAATAGGCACTAAAAAAAGGTAAACAATTATTTACTCCAGCTTGCAGCTCCATCCCAATCAGATGGAGGCGCCTCGGCGATGTAGTGCTCGCAACGCTGCCGATACAAGCGATAAAGCTGAATATCGTCGCGCTGTTCCAAACTGGAAAACAGTGCCAGAGATGCTGAAAAATCACGCTGCCAATAAAGATCCAGCGCCTCAGCATACATCTGCAATTGTTCCTCACTGATGCTTGCCAGTTGTTCAGAAGTAAGCGGCTCGTAAATAGCCACGGCGTTACTTTTGCCCTGAACTTTTACCCTGTCGATAAAACGGCAACGATATGTATCGGCCACTCTAGCGTAGGTAAATTGAGAAATAAGGATATTAGTACCATAATTCTTATTAAGTCCTTCAAGACGAGAACTCAAGTTTACATTGTCGCCGAGAACGGTGTAATCGAAACGCTTCTCGCTGCCGAAATTACCCACTTGCATAAGACCGGTATTTATACCGATACCGATGTTGACCGGCAACAATCCACGCGCGGTAAAGCCGTCATTCAAACGCGGCAACGCCTCAATCATCCTGAGAGCACAGGCAACAGCCCGGCTGGCGTGCTGTTCATCCTCCAGCGGAGCGCCCCAAAGCGCCATGATAGCATCGCCGATATACTTGTCCACCATCCCCCAAGTATCCATCACGATATCGCTCATGGCGGAAAGATACTCATTCATAAAGCGTCCAAGTTCATGGGTGTCAAGTTGTTCCGACAAGGAGGTAAAACTGCGGATATCGCTGAACATCACCGTAAGTTCCTTTTGCTGACCGCTGAGAGACAGCATCTGCGGATTCTTCACCAGTTCGGCGACGATGTGTGGAGATACATACTGGGAAAACGCCTCACGAATAAAGCGTTTCTCCCGGGCACTGTAAAAATAGTTATACAGGGTAAGCAACAGGAACAGCGCCACCAGGCACAGCAGAGGATAAACAATCCCGATCTGTACATGGCGCAGAAAAAACAGCCGATAATCACCTACTACTACTGCTGCAAGGATCAGTGCACCCAGAATACCGCCGGCCACCGGCCCGGCAAACGACAGACAAGCGGACAGCAGCAGCCCTCCCATTAGTAAGATCAGCAATGTAGCGGCGCTTTCGGTGTACAGATCGCGCCGAAACAGGTCGTCAGAGAGCACATTGTCAATAATTGTGGCGTGCACTTCCACCCCGGGAACTACCGCCGAAAATGGCGTGGCGCGCAAATCGAACAAACCAGCAGCCGAAGTACCCAGCAACACATAACGCTCCCGCAACTGATCGACGCATTTACCCGCCAGCACATCGGCAGCACTGATGTAGAGAAATGTTTTGCTCGGCCCGCGAAAATTGACACTTACCTGCCCCCGGCTATCAGTAGGCAGAAAATGCTCACCTACCGTAACACCCACCACTCCCAGCCGCCCGGCTACATCTTCGAGCGGGGCGGTACGCAGTGTAAGAACTTGCTCCTGCAAGCCGATGCGCACCATCTCCAGTGCCAATGATGGATAAGGCATATCACCGTATAGCATCATCAGCGGCACCCGGCGCACAGTACCGGAGCGATCTGGAAAAACGTTGAAAAAACCTTCACTCTCCCCCTGGGAGATATCGGGAATATTGCTCAGCACCCCAGTGGCACGCGGTAGCACCAGTTGCCTGTAGTCAGATCCGACGGGAGTTATGCGAATGGTGCAACCAGGCCACGGTGGATCAGCTCCAACCGCAGTAACACCATCGTTAAGAAATGAGTAGCCCAGCACAGTATGAAACGACGCCAGAGCTTCCCCCAGCAGTTCATCATAGTTTATATCGCCGGGTAATTCCCCCAACTGTTGGAGCTGGCGGGGATAACGGCGACGCAGATAATCGACAACATGCGCCGGGGAACTACGATCTTCCTCGGCAAAAACGATATCCAACCCGAGAACCTTCGGTTTGGCAGCACCAATCATGGCCACCAACTGCGCCACCATGTCGCGTGGCCACGGCCACTGACCGTAACGTGCCAGGCTCTTTTCATCAATATCGACGACCACCACTTCGCCACTGACAGCTTCTACTCCGCGCCAGCGAAACATTGCCGATATCATCTGGTTATCCAGCGCACGCAACGCATCCGGACGTTCGGCATTAAGGAACAGATACGCTATAACACAGACAACTACAAATACACAGCCAAGCCAGAACGGCGTCGGGCGCAGCAACCTACGTGCTACGCCCGAAATATTATCGCCTCGGTTTTGTTCAGCAGATCCCATGTGGATCTCCACACTAATCGTTCCTGTAAAAGTTACTGATACGACTCTGTAGGGCTCCCATTTCCTCCATGATTGTCATTACCTCCTGGCGGCGCCGGAGGCGGATCAGCCGGCAGCGGCGGCGGCACATAAACCGGCGCATTGGGATCACGCACCACAGGATCAAACGACGGCGGTGTATATGACGGCGGTGATGGTGGTGGCTGAGGCGGATCTGTCGGCTGCGGCGGATCAACTGGCGGCGGTGTTACCGGCGGTGCAACAGGTGGGGTTACTGCCGGTGGCGGAGTTACTGCCGGAGCAGTTGGCGGCGGTGTAGTGACCGCCACCGGCGGCACGTGACCGGCACCGCGACGCGGAACAGTACGACGGCGCACTTCAAGATTACGCTCCTCAACAGCATCACGCACCCCGACGCGACCCCGCTCATCGCTCCGGCCATAAGCACCTTCGCCATGGATAAACGACAACTCACGTGCACTAAACTGTCGTGGCGCGGTGGGACGGTGCTGCTGTCCTACCACCCATGTTCCATAACCGGGGGTAGTAATATCCACCTGACCGGCCTGGTTAACTACATAAATGCCACGTCCCCCTTCAAATACCACCCCGGTACGATCATGCAACACCCGGCCAGCATACATGGAACCACGAATTCCTATTGTAGCCGACGGGGTATCGGTAGTGAATTTATCCGGCGACACATGGGTAATAGCTCCACCCATAATGCGGAAAACACCCTTGTCCACTACTGTTTTCATCACACCCTGACTTTGCTGCGGTTTCCATTCGTATTCGGCTACGCGCATCACCGTAGCCGGTCCGAGGCTCACTACAGTCTTATCGGCAAACATCATCTGCATACGCGCTCGTTTACCGGTACTGATGCTCTCGTCCAAATAAACCGGCATCTTCTTATGCAATTGCCGGGCAGTCCCGTCAGCAGCGATCGCCTGCACGTCTCCACGCACGGCCACCACCACGGCCACCTTCGCCGCCGGGGCGGCATACAGCGGTAACGCAAGGCCAAACAGTGCCAGCACAATACCCATCAGGGCACAAAGTAAGCGTTTCATCACTACCTCCAGTTACGGTTACAGGCAAAGCGCGATACACCAACCGCTACTACTCAACCAGTGGCGGAGGATACTAAACAAGCATCCTTATCTCGTATCGGCATCTGTGCTCAAAAGGTAAACGCCAAGTTGCTGTCAACGATATTCTTGTCGTAATCATACAGCTTTATCGATGAATGTACATCGTAATAGCTGTAACTCATATTAAATATTAATTTTCTGCAACAATCTGCCGCCTGCCACAATGGAATAGAAAAGCTACAACTAAGCAGATGCTGACGATCAATTCGGTGATCATCAAAGCGTAATTCCTTATCCTCGTATTTGTCCTGACGATAGCGATAGCCCACAGAGTAACTGCTCTGCAGCGGCAGATTGCCATAGAACGTAACTCCAGCCTGGGTGCGGACATAACTGTTGCGATCGTCATCAGCATTATCGTCAGCAGCATAACCAGAAAGTACCAGCCGACCATTAACGCTGCGCCAGGTCAGATCAATACCACCGCCCAAAACAGTACTATCCATATCATCGTAGTCGTAATAGTTCTTGTCCATCACTCGCGCCACAACATTCACACTCCAATCGCTGGTAATGCTGGTATTTAGACCGACGTACAATCCAAAGCGGCGCAAATAGCTTTTCTGATCAGAAAGCATATGATCAAATTGTCCGGCAACAGTCAAAACACTGCGCCCCAGCCGCCACGACGGTCCGGTTGCCAGACTGGTCACAACATAGTCCAAATCATTCTCATCATTGTACCAGGCACCGTATACCTGCATACGGCTGAGCCAGTCCACCTGTTCACCCAACAGATAACGATGATTTATTCCGGCCAGCATATGCCACAACATGTCACTTGTTTCGCTGCCGCTGTCCCTGGAGAGAACAATATCACCAGTAACGCTGCTGATACGATCTACCGACGGAGCCGAACGCACGTTATCATCATAAGTTAACCCCAGCGCCAGTGTGCCCGAGAAGAAACTGCGTTGAATATGCGCATTAATCCGCATCAACCAGTCGTCAACCTGGCTGCTGGTTTCAGCATCTCCACCAACACTGGACGCCAAAAGCAGCATTTGTCGTGCCTGCGCGTAATTCCCCAACTGGAACAGGGTTTTACCCTGTTCGACCAGTACGGCGGCATTGTATGGATCATCAATCAACGCCCGATCAAAAGCAGCATACGCTTCCTCATAGCGCTGTTGTTCGTAAGCACAGCGCCCCAAGTAATAATTTACCTCGGCATACATAGGATCTTCGTCAAATACTGCACTAAACGTATGCTCTGCAGCAATATAATCCCCAACAGCAAACTGTTGGATACCACCCTCAATCTGCCGCTGCAGCGACAAAGAACCGGCCCGCGCATCAACGGCTCCAGTTAGCGCCAGCAAACACATGCAACAGCACAACACAGCTTTTCTCACCACAGCACCAGACATCTACACCTCCACCGGCAACTAAATCACGACACAGCCCCAAGGTTGACTGTAGCACATCCGCATTGTTCATTAAAGCAAAAGCGGAGCAGTACATACCATATGCACGGCCCCGCCTTATACCTATAATTTAAGTCCGTTACACCGACCTAACACATCATGACTATTCCAACACCACCAGCAGATCGTCCTGCTGGATCTGGTCACCTTCCTTGAACAGCACCTCCTGCACCACGCCGTCGACCTTGGCCTTGATGTTGGTCTCCATCTTCATGGCTTCGGTAACAAGCACGGTATCACCGGCCTGAACTTCGTCACCAACCTTGACATTGACCTTGAAAATCTTGCCCGGCATGGGGGCGCCGATATGTTTATCGTTGCCTTTTTCCGCCTTCTGGTGTTCCTCCTCCTCGCTGACGATGGAGAGATCCTTTACCACCACCTGCCGCGGCTCGCCGTTGAGTTCAAAGTAGATGTTGCGCGTGCCGTTCTCGTGCACTTTGCCGATGGCGGTCATCTTGACGATGAGGGTTTTGCCCGACTCGATTTCGATACTCACTTCGTCGCCGACATCGAGACCATAGAAATAAACCGGCGTCGGCAACACTGAGGTATCGCTATATTCCTGACGCTGGCGATCGAACTCCTCGAACACGCCGGGATACAGCACCGCCGACAGCACGTCGGTATCCTTGACCGGATGCTCCAGTTTTTTCTCCAATTCCTCCTTTTTGGCGGCAAAATCCACCGGTTCGAGAAACTCACCGGGACGGTGGGTAAACGGTTGCTCATCCTTGAGGATAATCTTTTGCAGCTTTTTGGGGAAACCACCGTAGGGCTGACCGAGCATCCCTTTGAAGAAATCCACCACCCCCTGAGGGAAGGTGAGTTCATGACCGCGTTCCATAACATCTTCTGGCTCAAGGTTGTTCTGCACCATGAACATGGCCATATCGCCGACAATTTTGGATGACGGCGTTACCTTGACCAGATCGCCAAACATATCGTTTACCTTGCGATACATCTGCTTGCACTCTTCCCAGCGATGACCA
>JAMOOS010000130.1 GCA_027065245.1 Desulfuromonadaceae bacterium
GCAGTAGCGCAAGTGTGGCTCAGCCGGTGGCAGGCAGCTATGGCAGCGTAACTGTTGATGCTGACGGCAGTTACAGTTATCAGCTTGATAACGGTAATCCGGCGGTGATGGCTCTCAATGTTGGTGATACCCTCACAGAAACGTTTACATACACGGTAAGTGACGGCCATGGTGGTAGCGATACGGCGACGCTGACTGTAACAATAAATGGCACCAATATCCCCCCGACCATTGATCTCGACGGTGACGACAGCAGTGGCACCGGCGGCAATGATTATACTGCTACTTTTACCGAAAACGGCGCTGCTGTCGCCATAGCCGACAGCGACAGCAGCATAAGTGACAGCGACGATACCAGCATGGAAAGCGCCACCATCGTGCTTACCAACGCCCAGGCTGGCGATGGTCTTGATGTAAGCGCGGTGCCAGGCGGGTTTGGTGCTGTGGTTGATACCAGCATAGCCGGTCAAATAACCGTTACTCTCAGTGGCAGCCACAGCAAGGCCGACTACGCAGATGCCATCGAGGCGATCACCTTCAGCAACAGCAGCGAAGATCCATCCGGAGTTGACCGGGTCGTTCATGTAATCACCAACGATGGTAATGACGACAGCAATACCGCTATCAGCACCATTCATGTAACACCTGTCAACGACGCGCCGATAACAAATGATGTTGCTGTTACCGGGGACAAAGATGACGGTTATATTCCGATCACTCTCACTGCCAGCGATGTGGATAGCACGGTATCCGATTTCAGGATAGAAACTACTCCGGCCAACGGCACACTGTACAGCGATGCCGCCCTGACCCATTCTCTCGCTGTTGGCGATTCTGTGACCGCCAGTGGTAACCAGGCGACGGTGTATTTCAAGCCCGATTACGGCCCGGGGGGCGCCTATGGTCAGGATCACTATAACCCGGGCGGCGATGATGTTACTTTTACCTACGCTGCAAAAGATTCTGATCCAAGTGACGGCGTTACCTACGGCAACACTGCAACTGCCACCATTACAGTAGATGACGTCCCTTATGCGGCAGCGGCGGCAGATCAAACCGTTGTGGAAAACTATGCCGGTTCGACTGCCCGTAATGTAAGTGGCAATGTGCTGACTGATGGAGCCGATTTTGATAACGGTGTTGATTACCAGAGTGATCACGGCGACAAACCGGCTCATGTGCAGATGATCCAGTTTATTGACAGTAGCGGCAACTACGGTGCTGCCGTCAATATTGCTACTGGCGTAAACGATGGTAGTGGCAATTATAGCTTTAGCACCGATTTTGGTACGATGGTAATCAACGCCGACGGCAGTTACACATTTACTCCCTCTGGCAGCCTTGACCATGGTGCCAGCGGCGCTGATCTCGATTTTAAATTCAGATATGCCATCGAAGATCAAGACGGCGATTTGAGCAACTACGCCGAGCAGGTTATCCATATCCAGGACGGTGAGGCGCCGACTATTGGTGATCCCACCGACGTGGTGCTGAATGAAAAAGACCTTCTCCATGGCACCGATCCCCACCCTGGCGATACTACAAAAAGTGGTGATCTGCATGTGACTTTAGGTACCGATGGTGCTGATGTGGTCTTTAACGCTACGCAGACGGAACTGGATGCCAAGATTGCCAATGGTCTGTCCTGTGGCGGGCAAGCCATAAGCTACAGCATAAGCGCGGACGGTCACACTCTTACCGCCAGCGCTGGTAGTCAAGATGTGTTCACCGTCACAATTACCGACCCCACAACAGCCAGTGCCGGCTACGATTTCCATCTGCTGAAAGCCATTGACCACGAAACTGCTGTGAATGATGGTAGTGACGGCAGCGGTAATGATTATATAGATTTTGTTTTTGATGTTACTGCTGCGAATGATGATGATCCTGTTAATGATCACGATAGTGATACTTTCAATGTGCGCGTCATTGATGACAATCCTGCTGACCAGAGTATCACCACCGATGAGGAAACAGCTCATACTTTCAACACCAATGCCGATGCCACCGGCGGTAATACCGAGATTTACGACGGAAGCGGTGGTCACCCGAATAACCGACCGGAACACGGAATAGCGGTAGTTAACTCCGACGGCACCATCACTTATACGCCGACGCCAGGCGAGAATTACAGTGGTCCAGATACCTTCAAATATACTACTACCCTTGATGACGGCACTGTCACCGACACTACCGTAACGGTTACCGTAAACCCTGTTGCCGACACGCCGACATGGGACGCAGACAAGACACTATCTACAAACGAAGATACACTGGTGGAACTCGGTTTAACCTTGCCGCATATTACCGATAACGTTGATCGTGACAGTGGTACAGGTGCCGGTGCGGACGAGCCTGAGCATCTAGGGCTGATTACTCTTGCAGGTGTTCCTGATGGCGCAAAAATA
>JAMOOS010000131.1 GCA_027065245.1 Desulfuromonadaceae bacterium
CCGGGCCGAGGATATGGCGCGAATGAGGGTTGACTTGCCGGCGTTGGGCATTCCCACCAGGCCGATGTCGGCAATGAGCTTCAATTCCAGACGCAGGCAGAGTTTCTCACCCGCTTCACCCGGTTGAGTGTGGCGCGGCGCACGGTTGGTGCTGGTGGCAAAGCGGGCATTGCCGCGTCCGCCCTGACCGCCGTGCAGCAGCACCACCGTCTGACCCGGGGCTGTCATATCGGCCAACAGCTCGCCGCTGTCGGCATCGTAGACCAAAGTGCCGGCCGGTACATCAATTATCAGATCGTCGCCCGCTTTGCCGTGGCGGTTTTTCCCCATGCCCGGCATGCCGTTGCCCGCCTTGTAGTGAGCATTGTAGCGAAAGTCGAGCAAAGTGGCGAGGTTGGCATCGGTGCGCAGCAGCACGTCGCCGCCCTTGCCGCCATCGCCGCCGTCCGGCCCTCCTTTGGGGATGAACTTCTCGCGCCGGAACGACAGGCAGCCCTGGCCACCGTCACCCGCTTTTACATTGATTTTTACCTGATCGACAAAACGCATACTGCTAATGTGTTGCTTTCCGCCGGGGACACCCGGCTAACAGTGCTGTTGAAAAACTATCTGCGTTGCGATTGCGGCGTCGGCAATTGCCTTCAACAACCTGCCAATATGAAAAGGCCCGAAATTCCATTGACGAACTTCGAGCCTTCCCGTTTGCATGTGAACGCTTGACTAGTTGGCGTAAACGCTGATTTTCTGCCGTTTTTTGTCTTTGCGCTCAAACTTGACCACGCCGTCAATCAGTGCGAACAGGGTGTAATCCTTGCCGCAGCCGACATTGTTGCCGGGATGGAAGGTGGTGCCACGCTGGCGCACCAGAATGGAACCGGCGGTTACCTGCTGGCCGCCAAAGCGCTTGACGCCGAGGCGTTTGCCAGCGCTGTCGCGACCGTTCTTGGAACTGCCGCCTGCTTTTTTGTGAGCCATTGGTTGCCTCCTTTAAGCTTCGATGCCTGTAATCTTCAGGCGGGTGATGGTCTGACGGTGTCCATAGGTCTTGCGAAAACCTTTGCGACGCTTTGATTTGAAGACAAGCACTTTTTTGTCTTTGCCCTGCTCGACAATGCGAGCAGTTACCTTGGCGCCAGGCAATAGAGGTGTTCCGATTTTTACCTCTTCTCCGCCGACCATGAGGACCTCGTCCAGCTCAACTGTTTCACCAACTGAACCGGCAATTTTTTCGATCTTGAGTGTGTCACCTTCGGATACTTTGTATTGTTTTCCTCCGGTCTTGATCACCGCATACATCTGCATTCACCTCGCTCTCGTATGTCTGCTGCTGAAATTATGCTGCTCAATAGTAACGGCGCACTGTAGCCGTTGCCGGCGCAGATGTCAAGAAAGAAATCTTCTGCCGTCAATGTCGAAAAAGCGGGATGGCTGTGGTGCCATCCCGCTCGATTGTACATTTGGCGCTTATCACGCCGGTGTGCTGTTTTAGATCGGTCCGGTGCTCATTACGGTGCTCAGCTCCTCGATCTTGTTGTTCTTCATGCGGTATTCGTAGATATCCTGCATATCCTTATACACCTGGAACACCTGGAAGAAACCATGCCAATGGGCGTAGTCGGGGCCATTCATGGCTGAGCCCTGGCGGGCGCGCCGTCCGGTGTGATGCCACAGGAAGTACATCAGTTCCTGGAACCCGTCTTTCCATGGATCCTTCTTGAGTAGACCCTTGGCGGCCAGCTCTTTCTTCATCTTCACCGCACCGTCCCAGTACTTGTTATACAGATTAACGGAATCGTCAAGAGTTTTGCTGGTGCTGCTGATCTGGCTCTGCGAATGGCAGTTTATGCAGACCTTGGCCATCAGCTTGGCACCCTTGGCACCGTCGCCGCGTGCGCCAGTGCGGATTTCGCTGCGTTTGTGCATCAGATCCCACTTGAGGCGATCGTTGACATTGTGGGTGGTTTCCAGCTCGCCAATGCCAGAGATATGGCAGGTGGCGCAGGTGGGGGCGGTGTAGTCGCCCGGTTGCCAGGCACCCGGAGCGCTGTCCCAGTTCCAGTCTTCACCCTCAGTCAGGTAACGCTGGCCGTGCTTGGACTCAAGATAGATTTCGATATCGGGATGATCCGGGCCGAGGTGGCAGCTGGCGCAGGCTTCCGGCTTGCGCGCTTCAGCCACTGAAAACTGGTGGCGGGTATGGCACACGGTGCAGGTGCCGACAGAGCCGTCGGGATACAGAGTGCCGACGCCGCCGGGCCAGCTATTGTTGATGGGCTTGTTGTCGGGGCCCAGCTCTACCACCGAGCCGTGGCACATTTGGCACCCGGAGCGACGCGAAGCCTGATTGAGGGGCGATTTGCCGTCTACGCCGATAAACCCGCCGCCCTCA
>JAMOOS010000132.1 GCA_027065245.1 Desulfuromonadaceae bacterium
GACAGCGGTATCGCCAGTGAACGTCATTTCGGCGATCGCCAGACTCGCTACGAGCCTAATATCGGTGAGGAACATCATTATCATCTTATTTGTAACGGCTGCGGTAAAATCATCGAATTTGAGAATGGCGCCATTGAGCAGTTGCTGCTCGATGTGGCCGGTGAGCATCAGTTTACCTTGTCGCATCAGCGCCTGGAGCTGTACGGCATGTGCCCTGACTGCAAGGCGCGCAAGTAAGATTTGTGGATAACTTTTGTGGAGTTAAGTGTATGGATGTAGTTGCCATTATTCCGGCGCGTTATTCTTCGAGCCGTTTTCCCGGCAAACCGCTGGTCGATATTGCCGGTAAAACCATGATTCAGCGGGTGTACGAGCGCGCTCTGGCGGCGCAACTGGTGGAAAGGGTGATTGTTGCCACCGATGATGAGCGGATAGCCGCCGCGGTGGCAGCTTTTGGCGGCGAGGTGCAGATGACTGCGGCGGAGCATGAAACCGGCACCGATCGTCTGGCCGAGGTGGCGGCTACGCTTGACGCGCAGTTGATTGTCAATGTGCAGGGTGATGAGCCTCTTATCGATCCGGCTACCATAGATATGGCGGTGGAGCCGCTGTTGCGCGACACTGGTATAGCCATGGGGACATTGATGTCAGCCATAGATAATGGCGACGATTATTTTGATCCCAATGTGGTCAAGGTGGTGGTGGACAAAGAGGGCAACGCGTTGTATTTTTCCCGCGCGCCCATTCCGTGTGTGCGTGATGCCGCTTCTGCATCTGCGGCACCGGCGTTTCGGCATATCGGCCTGTACGTGTATCGGCGCGATTTTCTGCTGCGTTATCCGCGGCTGGAGAGTACCGTGCTGGAACAGGCGGAAAAGCTGGAGCAACTGCGGGCTCTTGAGCATGGCTACCGCATCCATGTGGAGTGTACCCGGCAGGCTGCACCCGGAGTGGATACGCCGGAAGATCTGGAAAAGGTGCGTCGCCTGCTGGCGCAGCAGGGGGAAGTGTAACCGCTGCGTCGCTGTGCTTTGGGACTATCTTTTTTTACCCCTTCGGTGTAGCATCGACAGCTTATGGTTTGCCGTCAACGCCGACAGGCTCCTGGTGTGGCGGCGTGGACGCAGTGTTGAAATAATTGCTTGATGAATGAAGTATCACGTGGAGGACGCTACATGAAGACCAAGTTTCTGTTTGTAACCGGCGGCGTTGTTTCATCCCTGGGCAAGGGATTGGCCGCAGCCTCTATCGGCGCGTTGATGGAGGCGCGCGGGCTGCGTGTTTCGATGCAGAAACTTGACCCGTACATCAATGTAGACCCCGGAACCATGAGCCCGTTTCAGCACGGCGAGGTGTTTGTTACTGACGATGGCGCTGAAACCGATCTCGATCTGGGCCATTACGAGCGTTACACTACGGCGCGGCTGACGCGCAAATCAAATTTTACTACCGGCCAGATTTACGATTCCGTCATCAAAAAGGAACGCCGTGGCGAGTATCTGGGGGGCACGGTACAGGTTATTCCCCATATCACCAACGAGATTAAAGGGAAGATTATTGATAATGCCACCGATGCCGATCTGGCTATTGTGGAGATCGGCGGCACGGTGGGCGATATTGAGTCGCTGCCGTTTCTCGAGGCTATCCGCCAGTTTCGCAGTGATCTCGGCCACAACAATGTTCTCTATATTCATCTTACCCTGGTGCCGTACCTGGCCGCCGCCGGTGAACTGAAAACCAAGCCGACCCAGCACAGCGTGAAAGATCTGCGCGAAATCGGTATTCAGCCCGATATTCTGCTGTGCCGCTGCGACCGCGAAATTCCGCGCAATATGAAGAATAAAATCGCCCTGTTCTGCAATGTAAGTGATGAGTGCGTTATCACCGCTCGCGATGTGGCGTCCATCTACGAGGTGCCGGTGATCTACCACGAGCAGGGGCTGGATGAGCGTATTGTCGAGGGGCTGGAGATATGGACCAAGGCGCCCGATCTGACCGCCTGGCAGGAGGTGATCCGCCGGGTCAAGGAGCCGCAGTCGCGTACCTGCATCGCCATTGTCGGCAAATATGTAGAGTTGACGGAGAGTTACAAGTCGCTGGCGGAAGCGCTTATTCACGGTGGTATCGGCAACGATTGCCGCGTTGAGCTTAAGTACGTCGATTCTGAATCGCTGGAGCGCCACGGTATCGGCGCTACCTTTGCCGATGTGGACGGCATTCTTGTTCCCGGCGGTTTTGGCGAGCGCGGCAGCGAGGGTAAAACCGCCGCCATCCGCTACGCGCGCGAGAACAAACTGCCGTTTTTCGGCATCTGTCTGGGGATGCAGATGGCGGTGGTGGAGTTTGCCCGCAACGTGTGCAAGCTGGAGGACGCCTATTCGGCG
>JAMOOS010000133.1 GCA_027065245.1 Desulfuromonadaceae bacterium
AGCCAAGGAAGTTATGGCCATCATGGCGGCGCGGGTCAGTGCTGAAATCGAGCGTGAAGAGTCGCAGCAGCGCCTGGTGGAAAACGAAAACCATCTTAAATTTCTTGTCTATCACGATTCCCTCACCCAACTGCCCAACCGGCAGATGTTTCGTGATCGGTTGCAGCACGCCATCTCCATGGCGCAACTGGGCGGCTATCAACTGGCGGTATTGTTCCTCAACCTTGATCGCTTTAAAAAGATCAACGATTCTCTCGGCCATGACCTAGGTGACCGCATGTTGTGCGAAGTTGCGCGCCGTCTCAAGATGTGTGTACGCGAGATCGACACGGTATCCCGTTTCGGCGGCGATGAGTTTGCCATTATCATCGACCGGGTAACCAAGGTGGAAAACGTTATTTTCATCGCTCAGCAGATCCGCAGTCAACTGGCCGAGGTGATGACTCTGGATGAGTACAAGTTGTTCATTACGGCCAGCATCGGTATCAGCCTGTATCCCCACAATGGCCAGGATGTTGCCGCCCTGCTCAAGAGTGCCGACGTGGCCATGGGGCAGGCCAAAAGTCATGGCCGCGATAATTATCGTTTTTATACCAGTGGCATCAACGAGCGTGCCAGCGAGATGCTGCTACTGGAAAATGCCCTGCGCGAGGCTATTGAACGCGATGAACTGGAGGTGTATTACCAGCCGCAAATTGACATGGACAGTGATACCATCGTCGGTGTAGAAGCACTGCTGCGCTGGCAGCATCCGGAAAAAGGGATGATCTCCCCCGGCGATTTTATCCCCATGGCGGAAGAGACCGGGCTGATTGTTACCATCGGTGAATGGGTGTTGCGTCAGGCGTGTGCCCAGGCGGTGGCATGGCAGCAAGCCGGTTGCGCGCCGCTGCGGATGTCGGTGAATATGTCGGCACGCCAGTTTGCCCAGAAAAATCTGGTTTACATGGTGGCGACGGTACTGCAGGAAACCGGCCTTGAACCATGCTGGCTCGACCTGGAAATTACCGAAAGTATCCTGATGAATGATGTCGATAGCGCCATTCTGGTGATGATGGAACTGCACCGCCTCGGTATTCAATTATCCATCGACGACTTTGGCACCGGTTATTCCTCGCTGGCTTATCTCAAGCGTTTTCCCATCGACACTCTTAAAATCGACCAGTCGTTTGTCCGCGATGTGGTTAGCGACAAAAATGACGCCGCCATCGCCAGCAGTATTATCGGCCTGGCACAAAATATGAGTCTCAATGTTATAGCAGAAGGGATAGAAGACGAAGATCAGCGCCGGTTTCTGCGTGAACGCGGGTGCCGTTACGGCCAGGGCTATCTTTTCGGTCGCCCGCAGCCGCATTACAACATAGGGCGGCGGCTACTGCCGAGCGAAAAAGAGTAGTCTGCGTTTATTTCATCTTGTTATGCAACCGCGCCATTGTCAATGTATGCCGGTTTTGCTGCGATAGGCAAAATCAAAGACCGGGTCGCGTGCCGGGTTGTGGCAGCGTCGGCAGACTTGCTCGCCAGCCGGGCTCATTTTGTTTTTCGGGTTCTGCAGGTGCTTTTCTCCCGGGCCGTGACAAGCTTCGCACTGCACACCGGCTAGGTGCGGGGTCTGAGCCATGGAGATGAAACCGCCCTGATTCATGCCGGTGGTGTGACAGGGAAGGCAGGCGTTCTCATGTTCCTTTTTGCGCTGAATCAGGATGTTTATTGCCGAGGCGTGGGCTGTTTTTGCCCAGCCGTCAAATTGCTTTTGATGACAAGGCTGGCAGGCGCGATTGCCGACATACGGATGTTTACGCCGTAGTTCCGCCGCTTTTCTGGCATCTTCTTCCTGTTTCTTTTTCTGATAACTGTGCAGCCAGGTGTTGTACTCTTCTACCATGGCTTTGACGGCCTGGTCATCCTTGAACAGTTCCACTCTGATGGTCTGGTTGTAGGGGGCGGCGAATTTTATCCCCTTGTCGTTGAATGTAACGTCCAGAGCGGAAATCATCTTTCCCTGAGTATTGTTGTACCATACCCTGGCGCCGTTCAATTCCTGCAGCCGGGACGATGCTCCTGACTGTTGCGCCGGGATGAGTACGTCTATGCCATCAACCTGATTGATCCATTGTATAACTTTTGAGCGGTGGCCCCTGGCAGCCACTATGAGCATATCGTGAGGTATGTCAGCAGTGTACTTTTTCAACGCTGCCACCGGATCGGTAAAGGCGATCTTCTTGTCTTTGATGGCGATCATCTTGTCTTCGGGGTCGATGATGGCCAGTACGAGAATTTTTTTTCCGCCCCGTTCGATCAGAGCATAGGGACGGATTGCCTGCAGTGCCTGTGTGTCTTTAAGGTTGCTGCACACCAGTGGAAATTTGCTGCTTTGTGCCAACTTGTTTATTTCGTCGGCTCCCAGCGCAAATTCAACGCGTCCCGGCGTGAGTACCGCTGTGTCCATGGCGGCGAAGATGCGCATTTGCGCCTGTGCTTTATGCCGTTCCGCCAGGCTGGTGTTACTGATATTATCACCGCAGTTTATGAGCAGTACGTTGTCGGCGCTCATATCCTTGCGCCATTTTTTCAAAATGGTTTGTTGTCGGGCCAGACCGCCCGCCTGGTGGCTGTGTCAGCCACAGGGCTCTATCTTTCCGTGCAGGTTGCCGGTAAGAACAAGGCGCAACGGTTTAGCTATGGAAAAGGACGGCAAAACAAAAAACATGACGATGGTTAAACCAGTTATAAATGCTTTCACACTTCTCTCCTGGTGGGTAAACGGTAGACGATGCTTTCTGCTACCGGAACAGTATTGTTCTGGTGTATACTCGCACGGTTGCTCAGGTGAGCTACAACCTCGGAATGATAACAAAAAAAGGAGTATGATTCAAATGGGAACACAGGGAAAGACCAGACTGAAAATTCGCGGATTGTTGATCGCTGGAGTGTTTGCTCTGATGGCGCTGTTTGGTGTTACGTCGGCTGTTGCGCAGCAGTCCAAAGGCGATAATGTTACCGCCCAGAGTCTGATACAGCAGGGGCTTGACCTGTTACGCCAGGGCAAACTGGAGCAGGCGAAGGTGGAGTTTGACAAAGCGGTGGCGAAGGATGCCAACGTAAAGGCACAGGTGCATTATCTGCTCGGCAACGGATATATTGCCAAACGAGATACTGCTAAAGCCGTGGCCGAGTTTGAAAAAGCGCTGAAACTGTCGCCGGACAAGCTGTTCATCTACATAAACTTGGCTCAGGCTTATCAGATGAACAATCAGCTGGACAAGGTGGTTGAAACCTATACCACACTGATGGATAAGGATCCAAAATCGGCGCTGCCCCACTTTAATTTGGCAAATATTTTTATGCAGAAGGGCTGGTATGCCGAAGCGGTGCAGGAATACAACAAAGCGCTGGAGCTGGACGAATCTGGGCTGAGTAAAACTAACATTTACATGCAGTTGGGTTATGCCAACGAGCAACTCAAGCACTATGAGGATGCGCTGGATGCCTATGGCAAGAGTCTGAAGAAGAATCCGCGCAATGCCGCAGCATTATACGGGATGGGTAATATCTACTATTTATCGCATCAACTGGACAAAGCGCTGGAACAGTTTAACAAAGCGCTGGATATTGCCCCCAAAGACGCCAGGATATATGCCAATGCCGGTTTCTGTTACTACTACAAAAAGGATTTCTCCAGCGCACGCCAGGCGTTTGAGGTAGCATTGAATATTACACCTGACCTGCACGAGGCCATGTTCGGTATGTCCATGGTGTGCAAACAGGATGGAGATTACAAAAAGGCTCTTGATTATGCGCTGAAAGCACGCAGTTCCGGCTACAAGGTAAGTGACAAGTATATTGAGCGGCTGAAAGAACAGATCGGCAAAAAGAAAGACAAGAAGGAAAAAGCGCTAAAAAGTAAGTAGTCATACCCCGTAGGAGCGACTTTCCTGTCGCGGTTTGTGCCGCAGCGGTGCCTGTTTACTTGCGGCGGCGTAACCAACATGCGACGGCGCCAATTAATATCGCGGTCTGGAGACCGCTCCTACAGGGGGATGACCTGTTGTTGCGGCGACGCAGGGTGACCGGGCGCTGCGTTTACCATCAGCAAATATTCCTCTTCACTCAACACTTGTACACCGTGTTTTTGCGCTGCCGCCAGTTTGCTGGCGCCGGTTTTTGCGCCGCACACCAGATAATCGCATTTGGAACTTACGGCGCTGGTTACTTTGGCGCCCAGCTCTTTGGCTTGTTGTTCCAGTTGTTTGCGACTGCCGCTGGTCATGGTGCCGGTAAAGACGATGGTTTTACCGGCCAGGGGCATAGCGTCAGTGGCGCTGCGGCGAGTGGAGCGCAGGTTGAAACCGAGTTGGTACAGGCGTGTAAACAGGGGGTGTACCTGTTTCAGGCCGCTGACAACGGCGGCGGCGGTTTTTTCGGCAAAACCGTCTATGGCGGCGATGGCGGTGGCGTCCAGCTCAAATAGTTCTAGCAGCGGATAGTGTTGCAGCAGTCGTTCGCAGTTGCCGGGACCAAGGCGGAAGATGCCGAAGGCGGCAAGAAAACGCCAGTCGTCGATTTGTTCACTGCGACTGCGTTTGAGTTGTTCCACCAGGTTTTGTGCCTGCTTGGGGCCGAAGCCGACGGCGCTGAAATCGGCGGCGCTCATGGCGTAGATGGCGGCGATGTCGCTGATGCCGTGGTGGTACAGACGGCTGACGGTGGCGCTGCCGAAACCATCGATATTGCCGAGGGTGCGGAAGAAATGCTCGATACTGGTGGTGATCTGTGCCGGGCAGGCGGTGGGATTGATGCAGCGCAGGTAGTCGCTGTCCCACACCAGCTCGCCGGAGCAACTGGGACAGGTGGCGGGAATCTGCGCCGTGGCCGCTTTTATCACCCGCACGATTTTGGGAATAACTTCGCCGCTGCGGGTCAGTTCGATGATGGCGCCGGGACCGATGTTATGTTCGCGTACCATGGCGTAGTGATGGGCGGTGGCGCGTTGAATCAGGGCGCCGCTCAAGCGCACCGGTTCCACCTCTACCACCGGATTGACACGACCGGAGCGGGACGTTTGCGGATGGACAGCCACTACTGTTACTGCGGCGCTGTGGGCGTTGCTTTTTAGTGCTATCTGCCAGCGATGATGATGGCGGGTGGCGCCTAAGTGTTGCTTGAGAGCGCTATGTTCCACTTCGATAACTATGCCGTCGGTGGGGTAGTCCACCCGGGCGGGCAGTTCGGCACTCAACGTGTCCAGCTCGGCCAGTAATTGCTGAGGCGTACCGCTGAAGTGAGGCAGCAGGACAAAGGGGTAGAATACCGCTGCGCCCTGTTCGATGGCGCGTCGCGCCGGTTCATCCAGCTCTTTTTCGCGCACGATGCTGGCTTGAAAGTTGCGGCTGTTTTCGTATTTATCGGCCAGGTGGGCGGCAAAGTAGCTTTTGCTCACCACAATTTCCCCGGCACCCAGTCCGCGCGCACCGCCGTTGGCCACCTGTAGGCCGCGCTCCATAACACGACTGATATCGCTGCCGCGGCGGCCATCGCCCCGGGTATAAAGTCGCCGACCGTCGTCGTAGGCGGCAAAACCGTCCAGTTTGGGGGTGGCGCGCAGGGTAAGGGTGGCGAAATCCAGATTCAGTTGCTGTGCCCCTTTGGCCAGCCGTTGCAGCCATTGCTGGACTTCGCCCGTGGTGTAGGCCTTTTGGGTCGACAGCATGCGCACTGGCAGCGCCACCGTTTTGCTGGCCGGTTCCTCTTCTACCTGATGGAGAAACGGGTGGTCGGGTAGGCGCTGGCGCAGCTCGGCCAGGACGATAAAATCGTAATCGGCGTCGCTAATAAGTGGCTGGCCGCCGCGATAAAGAGCGTTGGCGACGCGGGCGAATTCCACCAGTTGGCTGTCGCTTAACCGGGTCGTAAGTTGTGGTTCCTGCGCCAGTTGTTGCAGCAGCGCTTCGTCGATGGTTTCCAGAGCGATACCGGCCTGATGCAGCAGTTGGCGCTGTTGATCTGTGAGCATTGATACTCCCTACCTTTCGTGATTGGTCGGATAGTACACCAAATGCGCCCGTTTACCAATAATGATGGCGGCGCAAAATTCCGCCCACCTGCGTTGCAGGTGCTTGTTCAAGCCTTTGACACACACCATGTATGCCTGCACCCTCTTTTGACAATCACCTGTTACTGTGCCAGAATCATCTGCCCTTGGGTGTCTTGTTTTATTCTTAACCAGTGTCGCCTTGCTTGGTGGCGGCGCAGCGGCGGACATCAGTGCCTATGACTGACCAAAATTACTACCAGCTGATCATCATGCTGGCGTTGTTTATCCTGTCGGCGTTTTTTTCCGGCAGCGAGACGGCGTTGTTGTCGCTGGACAAGTTGCGTCTTAAATACCTGGTGGAGAAAAAACGGAAAGGCGCCGCCGAGCTGCAGAAGATGTTGCAGCGCACCGACCGACTGCTGGCGGGGATTCTGGTCGGCAACAATCTGGTGAATATCGCTTTGTCGGTGCTGGCGACCACTTTTTTTGTCGACCTGTACGGTGCCCGTGGTGATGTAATTACCATTGCCGTACTCACGCCGTTGCTGCTGGTTTTTTCCGAAGTCTGCCCTAAGACCCTGGCCGCCAGCCGGGCCGAAACCACCGCCTTTGCCGTGTTGCGTCCCATCAAACTGGTGTTGTGGCTGCTGGCGCCGCTTATCTACATCATTACTGCCATCTCCGGGCTGATTACCCGGCTGTTTGGTGATGCTGGTGCTGCTGATACCATGTCTGCCGAGGAGATAAAAAGCGTCATCAGCAGCGGGGCGCGTACCGGCGCGTTGGCGGCAGTGCAGCAGCGGATGCTGCACGGGGTGTTTGAACTGTCGCAGTTGCGTGTGCGCGACGTGATGGTACCGCGTACCGAAATTGTCGGCGTGGCGGTGGATATGCCTTTTGCCCAACTGCTGGACAAGGTTAAGCGTTCGCGTCACTCCCGTTTTCCGGTGTACAAGGGCAGCCTCGACGAGATTGTCGGCATTATCCACTCCAAGGATGTGCTGCGTTATGTTGATGATGCCGCCGCCTTTGATATCTATGCCGTGATGCGCACCCCCTATTTTGTCCCCGAAGCCAAGCAGGTGGAGGAGCTGCTGCTGGCATTTCGCCGCCGCCACGTCCATCTGGCCGTGGTGCTGGACGAGTATGGCGGCGTGGAGGGGATTGTCACCCTGGAGGATGTGCTGGAGGAGATTGTCGGTGAGATTCAGGACGAATACGATGACGATGAACAGGGGATTATCACCCTGGGGCCGCGCCGTTTTCTTGTCGACGGCGGCATCCCCCTGCGGCTTCTCAACCGCCGTTTCGACCTCGATTTTGCCGACGAAGACGCCACCACCCTGGCCGGACTGCTGCTGCTCAAACTGGGGCATATCCCCGATGTCGGCGAGGAGTGCCGCGTGGGCGCGGTGGTGCTGGTGGCGCGCAAGGTGGAGCAGCACCGGGTGGAGCGAATTGAGATGCGCCTAGAGTAGATAGATTTATTGGCGATTTTTGACATTTCCATCGTCTTGTGCCAAAATTGCGACTATGGAACTACGAGGGAGGGCAGTGATGGGAAAAAAAGACAAAGATCGGAAACAGCCGGAACGGATTCAGCCTGTTCCCGGTCAGTTGCCGGTAAATCAGGAAACGCTGGATATACTTGTCGCCAATATCATTCCGACCTCCAAGTATTTTGAAGCTCGATTTGACCTGCTTGATCAGCGGATGGTCGGGCTGGAAGAAGATTTAGGGGCGTTTCGTGATGATATAAACCGTCGTTTCGACGATATGAGTGCGTCGACGAATAAGCGCTTTGATGAAATGGCGGCGGCAACGAATCAACGTTTTGAGCAGGTTGAACAGCGTTTTGAGCAGGTTGATCGGCGTTTTGACGAGATGCGCGAGGAAACCAATCTTCGTTTCGCTCAGGTTGATCGGCGTTTTGACGAGATGCGCGAGGAAACCAATCTTCGTTTCGCTCAGGTTGATCAGCGTTTTGAGCAAGTTGATAAGCGTTTTGAGCTGGTTGATAAACGTTTTGAGCAAGTTGACGGGCGATTTGAACAGATTGATCAGCGCCTGGTGCAGATTTGCTCTTCCATAGACAGGCTGGCGGACAATCTGCACGGTCGCGATCGAGAACAGCGCAATTTTACCATGCGGTTGTTCAGTATTGCCATTGCCGTGTCATTTGTCGGTGTTCTCGGGGTGGCTCTCAAACTGCTTGGAATTTAATCGCTAAAAATCCTTCAGCCGCTTATCCAGCAGATGACGCGCCTGTACATTGCCCAGCGCTTTTATCAGGCTGTTTTTGATGTGCGGATTGGTGGCGCTCATGGTGGCCAGCAGTTGTTTTATCTGCTGCCGCTGCTGATCTGACGCGCTTTTCTGCGGGCAGGCGCAGTCGATCTGCGGTAGTCCTTTCATCACTACCCACTCTCTGATTAGTTCTTCCTCCACATATACCAGCGGTCGGATAACTGTGTGGATGCCGTTGTCGGCGGCTAGTTTTGGGCTCATGGCGGCGATGGCGCCGGAAAAAAACAGGTTGAGCAGCAGTGTTTCGATGTGGTCGTCCAGATGGTGGCCGAGGGCGATTTTGTTGCAACCAAGACGGCTGGCGCAGGAGTACAGCGCTCCACGGCGCAGGCGGGCGCAAAAGGCGCAGTAGGAAGAACCGGGACGCAGGTGGCTGGCGATGATTTCGGCGCAGTTGCTTTTTTCCACCACCGGCTCAAAGCCGTGGGCGCGCAGGCAAGCGGCCACGGCGGCGCTGTCAAAGTCGGCAAAACCGGGGTCGATGGTTACCGGCACCAGCTGATAGTTGACGGGCGCGCGGCGGCACAGCTCGCGCAACACGTGCAACAGCGCCCACGAATCCTTACCGCCAGAGACCGCCACCAGAATACGGTCGCCATCTTCGATAAGATTGAACGCGCCGATGGCTTCACCTGTCTTGCGCTTGATGCGGCGCAGCAACTGCTGCTCAGTCATGATTGCCTCCCGCTGTGCCGGTGGCGGCGCAGCCCAGCCAGGCGCGCGCATCTTCGAGAATCATGTACAGTGCCGGAATACATATCAGGGTGATGCCGGTGGCAAACATGATACCAAAGGCTAGGCTGATAGCCATGGGGATGAGAAATTTAGCCTGAACGCTGGTTTCGAGAATCATCGGCCACAGGCCGAAAAAGGTGGTGAGCGAGGTAAGTAGAATTGGTCGCAGCCGACGCTGGCCGGAGAACACCACCGCATCTGCCAGAGTGTCGCCGTCGCGGCGGCGCTGGTTGATGGTGTCGATGAGCAGCAGCGAGTCGTTGACAACTACGCCGCACAGTGCCACCACGCCGAACAGACTCAAGATGGTGAGTGGATAGCCCATGAGTAGATGGCCGAATATGGCGCCGGTGATGCCGAAAGGGATGGCGGCCATAATCAATAACGGTTGGCTGTAGCTGCGAAACGGTATCGCCAGCAGGGCGTAAATACCCAGCAGCGCCAGGATAAAGCCACGCCCCATATCACGCATGGACTCACGCCGTTCCCGTTCTTCCCCCTCCAGATTGTAGCTCAGCCCCTGATGATCGGCGCACAGCCTGGCCAGTACGCCGTCGCGCAGCCCGGCCAGCACTTCGGCGGCGGTGGTGACGTGGCTGTCGACTCGCGCCTGCACATTGACTACGCGGCGGCGCTCGCTGCGGTTGATGGTGCTGAAGCCGCGTCCGGGGCTGATCTGCGCCACTTGGCGCAGGGGCACATAGCCGCCACTGGGGGTGGCGATACGCAGCTCGGCGATGCTGGCGGCGCTGTAGCGCTGTCGGCGTGGATAGCGCACCATCACCTTTACCTCGTCGCGGTCGCGCTGAATACGCAGTGCCTCGGCACCGTAGTAGGCGGCGCGCACCTGAGCGCCCAGCTGCTGTTCGGTTATACCGAGCAGTGCCGCCTGCTTTTTAAGGTGCAGTTTCAGCTCCCGTTTGCCACGGGTGTAGTTATCTTCGATATTCTCCACACCGGGATAACGGCGCAGAGCCTGCTTTACCTGTGCCGCCGCCTGCTCAAGAACCGCGTAGTCATTGCCGGCCAACTGAACGTCGATATTTGCACCCATGTGAACCAGGCTGGATTTGAACGTAAGGCGGCGGACACCGGCGATTTCTCCGGCACGTCGGCGCCAGCGCGCCGAAATTTGCGGCGCGGTGATACTGCGCTGTTCGCTGGGGCGCAGCAACATGGCGATGGTGCCGATATTGCTGGCACTGGTGGAACTGCCACCAATAGGGCCACCTTTGGCCAGTGTGGCTCCGGTCAGGGTGTAGATATGGCGCATCACCTGCTGTCCCTGCTCCTGCTCTATCTGCGCAATGGTGGCGCGTCCGGCGGCGGCAATGCGTTGCAGCGCCTGGCCGGTGACGGCGCTGGCAGTGCCTTCCGGTAGCTCCAGGGTAACGGTGATAACGTCGGCGTCCACTTCGGGCATAAAGACGAATTTTAATTTACCGCTGCCCACCAGTGCCAGGCTAAACAGCAGTATTGCCGTGGCGCAGGCCATGATCAGATAGCGCAGACTTAGAGCGCGTTCCAGGGCGCGGCGGTAGGTTCCGGTGGTAAAACGCTGCAGCGCGGCGCCAAAACGGTGACGCAGGCGCTCTAAGGCGTGAGGCGCGCCGGTCTGAGGTCTGCCCGCCGCCAGGTGTGCCGGTAATACCAGCAGCGATTCCAGCAGCGACACCGTCAGCACGCTGATAACCACTACCGGGATAACATGTACGAATTTGCCCATAATGCCGCCGATGGCCAGTAACGGCGAGAAGGCACAGACGGTGGTGAGGATGGAAAACACCACCGGTAGCGCTATCTGCTGTGCTCCGGTGATGGCGGCAGCGGAATAATCGCTTTGTACCTGGCGCTGTTCGTAGATGTTTTCGCCGACGACTATGGCATCATCCACCACAATTCCCAACGCCATAATAAAGGCGAACAGCGATACCATGTTGATGGATACGCCCGCCAGCGGCGCTATCAGCAACGAGCCGAGAAACGACACCGGAATCCCCAGCATTACCCACAACGCCAGCCGGATCTCGAGAAACAGCCCCAGGGTGATAAACACCAGAATAAGCCCCAGCCAGGCGTTCTTGCTGAGCAGATGCATGCGGCTGGCCAACAGCTCGGCGCTGTCGTTCCATTTGGCCAGGTGCAAACTGGGCGGCAAGGTAACATTTTTCTGCGCGATATAGCGTTCCACCGCCGCGCTGATGCTGGTCGGTTTCTGCTCGCCGACGCGAAACACCCGTACCATCACCGCTGGCTGGCCGTCGAAACTGGCGCTTTCATCACTTTCGGCAAAGGTGTCTTTTATGGTGGCAATATCACCCAGGCGCAGTTGTCGGCCATCGGGGTAGTTGATGATGGCGATATTGGCGTAAGCGGGGCCGAAGTAGCGTCGTTCCATGGTGCGCAGTAGAATCTCACCGCTGGCGGCTTTTACACTGCCGCCGGGGATATCCACGCTGGCGGCGCGAACGCGTGCGGCCACCCGCTCCAGGGTAAGGTGGTAGCGGCGCAGGGTGTGTTCGTCTATTTCGATGGCGATTTCGTAGGGGGGAGCGCCGCTGATGTCCACCTGGGTGATGTCGGGCAGACGCAGCAACTCATCGCGCACCAGCTCTGCCTGCTGACGCAGGCTGCGCAGGGTGGCATCGCCGTAGATCACCACCGCCACTACCTCGCGCTTGTTGAGAATCTTGCTGATTATCGGCCGTTCCGCCCCGGCGGGAAAAGTGGTGATGCGGTCGACCGCACTTTTGACATCCTGCAGCACCAGGTTGATATCGGCGTGTCCGGCTATTTCTACAGTAACACTGCCGTAACCTTCGCTGGCGCTGGCATCGACACGGCTGATACCGTCTATGCCGGTGATGCTGTCCTCCAGCGGCAGCAGAATTCCCCGCTCTATCTCTTCCGGCCCGGCGCCGGGATAGGCAACACTGACACTGATGCGATCGAGGGAAACCTCGGGAAATACCTCCTGCTTGACGGTGGAACCAATGATAATCCCGCCGATGAGAAAGGTAAGCATGAGCAGATTGGCCGCCACATGGTTGCGCGCCATCCAGGCAATGGCGGCGTTCACCGTTGCGACTCCTCAAGGCGCAGCGCCAGTCCATCGGCGGCAGCGGTTATGGCGCTGGTAACCAGCTGTGCGCTCTCCGGCAGGCCGCGCACCAGCAGTTGCGTACCGTTGTCGCGCAGCACCGTTACCGGCTGGATACGCAGTTTGCCAGCGACGTTAAGCCATACGCAACTGTTGTCGCGCAGGGCGGCACGCGGAATTGCCGCCACCTGGTGTAGCGTAATGCCGGGGATGGCGACGTCGACAAACATCCCCGGTTGTAGCGGCATCTCGCGCTGGCTGGTGGCGGGATTGTCCACCCGGAACACCA
>JAMOOS010000134.1 GCA_027065245.1 Desulfuromonadaceae bacterium
TACGGCGGCGCTGGTGTATCGTATTTTGTGCGCGTTGCAACATCCCCTTTCACTCAGCGTTGCTACCTGTATTTATACCGGCATTCTGGCCGATACCGGTTCGTTCCGTTATTCCAGCGCCGATCCTGAGGCGTTTGCCATTGCCGGTAAAATGGTGGCCGCCGGAGTGGAGCCATGGCAGGTGGCCGGCGGGCTGTATGAGAGTCAGGAACTAAAGCGGCTGCAACTGCTTGGCCTGGCGCTGAACACCATTCAGGTGTCGCCCTGCGGTCGCTTTGCCGCCATGTATCTTACCCGTGAGATGTTTGCGCAGGTTGGCGTCGGCGCCGAATACGCCGACAGTTTTGTCAACTATCCGCGTTCGGTCAACGGGGTGGAAGTGGCGTTGTTCTTCCGCCAGCTCGACGGTGACAGCTACCGCATCAGTATGCGTTCCAAGGGGCAGGTTGATGTTGGCGCTCTGGCGCGCGAGCTGGGTGGCGGCGGTCATCATAACGCTGCCGGAGCCGAAATAAGCGGTGATATCGACGCCATTGTGGCGCGGGTATTTGAGCGTCTGGGCGGCTTGCTGGCCGATCACTGATGAACGGTATTCTGGTTATTGATAAACCGCAGGGGATCACTTCTCACGCGGTGGTCGGCAAGGTGCGCCGTGCTCTGGGGGTCAAGCGGGTTGGGCACGCCGGTACTCTCGATCCGCTGGCCACCGGCCTGCTGGTGGTGGGGGTGGGTAGTGCTACCCGCCTTATCGAATATCTGCAGGCGCAGGATAAAGGCTATGTGGCCACGTTTCGTCTCGGCCTGACAACTGATTCGCAGGATATCACCGGCACGGTGGTGGAAGAACGCGACTGCAGCGCTGTCAGCGCGGCGCAGATTGAGAACGCCTGCAGTGCTTTTGTCGGCGAGATTGACCAGGTTCCGCCCATGTTTTCGGCCCTCAAACGCGACGGCGTGCCTCTGTACCGCCTGGCGCGTAAAGGGATTGAGGTGGAACGCGCCAGTCGGCGTATCACCATCAGTCGCCTGGAGGTGGTCGACATTGCCGGGAACGAAGTGACCATCGCTGTCGCTTGCTCCAAGGGGACTTACATCCGCACGTTGTGTCATGATATCGGCGCTCGTCTCGGTTGTGGCGGCTGCATGACCAGCCTGCGCCGGGTACGCAGCGGCGCCTTTGATGAATCCATGGCCGTCAGTTTGGAGGATGTGGCGGCGGGGCGCTTTACGCTGTTGTCCGCCAGTGCGGCTCTGGCGGGTATGCCGCGTTTTGAAGTAACCCAGAGTGGTCGAGCGCGCCTGGCCGACGGCATACCGCCGCGTGGTGATGAGATAGCGGATTTCAGCGCTGTCGACAGTGGAACCACCGTGCAACTGGTGGATGCTGACAGCCTGCTGGCCATTGCCAGCTACGATCCTGAGCACCAACATGATACCCGAGGTGATTTCCGTCTGCTTAAAGTGTTTCCCGGCGGTATCTAGAGTATTGTTTTAATCTTTACACTGCCGCGCCGATGTGGTAGATATCATCGGTATTTCGCAGTTATACCGCCGCTACGGCGGCATTCAATATCCAAACGAGTTCGAAAGGAGATGGCACTAGTGTTGGCCACAGAGAAAAAACAAGAAATTATTAAAGAATTTCAAACCAAAGAGGGCGATACCGGATCACCGGAAGTACAGATTGCTCTGCTCACCGAGCGGATCAACTATCTGACGGAGCATTTCCGTACCCATAAAAAAGATCATCACTCCCGTCGCGGGCTGCTTAAAATTGTCGGTAAGCGCCGCCGTTTGCTCGATTATCTTATCAAAAACGATATTGAGCGTTATCGCAGCATTATCGCCCGCCTGGGAATACGTCGTTAACTAAAAATGGCAGCAACTCTTCGCGGGGTTGCTGCTTTTTACTTATCAGTGGCTTGGGAGGATGTCCGGAGACAGTACCTGACCATGAAAGCAGGTCGGTTATTGTCTCAGGCCAACCTCCTCAGCCTTTTTTTGTTTGCACCCAACAGGTGCTTGCCGACGCGGCGTACAGGCGTGTCGAGAAGGAGAGTTTTATATGGCTTATCAGAAAATTGAAATTGAATTCAACGGTCAACCCCTTACTATCGAAACCGGTAAAATGGCCAAGCAGGCCGACGGTGCGGTGGTGGTAACCTACGGTGAGACCAAGGTGCTGTGTACTGTGGTTTCGGCGCGCAAAATGCGCGAGGGGCAGGATTTCTTCCCCCTCACCGTCAACTATCAGGAAAAATTCTACGCCAGCGGTAAAATCCCCGGTTCTTTTTTCCGCCGCGAGCGCGGTGCAACTGAGCGCGAAACCCTGGTGTGCCGTCTCATCGACCGCCCCATGCGACCGCTGTTT
>JAMOOS010000135.1 GCA_027065245.1 Desulfuromonadaceae bacterium
TAGCAACTACGCAACGCCCGCCAACGTTCCAATCCGCCCGTGACACGATAATGCTCTGCAAACAATTTGTACGGATCGTGAAAACTTCTCGCCTGCGCCACGCCGCTAGAGGCAACCATCACACCAAGCAACAGCAGACAACAACGGATCAGAATAAATCGTAAATATCCTGGCAACATATCAACAACCATACAATAGACAACGCTGTTAAAAATCAACCAGTTCCCCCAGTTGCGCCGTAATAGACGTCCTTTTTCGACACATCATGCGCGCAACGAGAAAAAAGCCCCGCGCACATTTGACAATGTGCAACGGGGCAAGGTAGCAATTTAAATCCAAGCTATAAACTGTGCGTAATTTACCGAACCACTTTCAGTTCCACGCGGCGATTCTGGGCACGGCCCGCCTCGGTATCGTTACTGGCAACGGGCATGGTTTCACCAAAACCGACGGCACTAATGCGGGCAGCTTCCACACCATGGCTGATAAAGTAATTGGCTACGGCCAGCGCTCGTGCTTCAGAGAGTTTCTGGTTATAGGCAGCCGGACCACGGCTATCGGTATGGCCATCTATCTCAACCTTGATATCGGGATTATTGAGCATTACCTCTACCCCGTTATCGAGCATGGCGAACGCATCGGGATTAATAACGCTGCTATCAAAGGCAAACAGCACCTTGGCGTCATACGCCCAGCATCCCCTGGCATTTACATGGGCGCCGACAGGAGTATTCGGACAGGCGTCTATGCTATCGGGCACGCCATCACCGTCGCTGTCGGCTACTACGGCAGCCGGAACAGGCGCAGGCGCAGCCTTTTTGGCACAGAACACTTCGGTGACAAATTGTTCCATGGCAGCAGCACTGGCAAGATCAGCGGCAGATACAGACGAACCGCACGGCGCCGCAGAAGCAAGCTGCTTTAGGGCGGCAGCACCCTGCTCGTCCATACCAATCTGCACGGTGTAGATGCACAACTTATCGCCAAGCTGCTGCGCAAGGGATTCGGCCGCCGCCTGAGGAGCATCATAGAGGCGATCGCCGTCACTTATAATGAGCACCGCGCTCTTACCGGAAACATCTTTCAAATCGGCAGCAGCAGCATCAATGGCCTTTGCCAGAGGCTTGGAACTGTTGCCGGCAGCAGGTGCAACCTGTCCCAGCGCGGCACACAGCGCCTTGGTAGAATATGCAGCCAGATTCCCGTTACCGCTGATGGCATTTCCGGGGCCAAAGGAGATCAACTCCACATTGTAGCCGAGTTCAGGCACACTTTGATTGAGTGCCGTCAGGAAACCGGCGGCACACTGAGACTTGACATGACCGTTGACAGCTTCATTCATGGAATTTGAATCATCCATGATAATTACAACATTATCGACTTTCGCTTCATAGTCGCTAGCGGCAATGGTTGCCGGTGTGAACATCAACGCATTGGAGACCTGCGGAGAAGGCGCCTGGGCACAACCACCCAGCACCATAGCACCAACCATCACTACGCATAATACCATCAATTTCTTCATCATCATTTTTCCTCCTTTACTGGACAACCATGGCCGACGAGACAGACTGAAACCGTTACAGCCTAACCCGGCAATCGCACTATATTCAACTTATTTTGTTATCTATACCAGCTTGGCGCCAGCAACACAAGCGTTTTTAACATATTTTTTCATATAAATAAGAATACACAAACCAATTGCAAAAAAGCATGGGGCTGACCGCGCCACTGATTTCTTGCCGCTCGTTCCAGCTTTGTGCTATATAGGTTCGGTTTTTACACCTTGTTTGATGCATGGCGCAAATATCCGCAGCGATAGAAACGCCTTAAAGTTTATCATCACCACAGCAGGAGGCAGGCGACAATGGCAGGACATAGTAAATGGGCCAATATCAAACACCGCAAGGGGGCACAGGACGCCAAGCGGGGCAAAGTATTCACCAAGCTGATCAAGGAGATCACCGTGGCGGCCAAGATCGGCGGTGGCGATTTAGAAGCCAATCCGCGCCTGCGTACCGCGGTAGATAAGGCCAAGGCCAACAATATGCCCAAGGATACCATTGAGCGCGCCATCAAAAAGGGAACCGGCGACCTCGACGGTGTCAGCTACGAAGAGGGCACCATGGAGGGATACGGCCCCGGCGGCGTGGCGGTGCTGGTGGAGATTCTCACCGACAATCGTACCCGTACCGTGGCTGATGTACGCCACTGCTTCAACAAATATAACGGCAGCCTCGGCGTGGACGGCTCGGTGGCGTTTTTGTTTGACCGCAAAGGGGTGATCACGTTCACCAACGAAGTCGATTTTGACACCATCTTCGAGGTGGCACTGGAAAACGGCGCCGAAGATGTGAAGGATGAGGGCGACAACTACGAGGTTATCACCGCGCCGGAGGATTTTACCGCGGTACGCGATGCTCTGGACGCCGCCGGGCTTAAATACGAGAGCGCCGAGATAACCATGTTGCCGCAAAACCAGGTGGAACTGGACATCAAAAAGGCAGAGCAAATGCTTAAGCTGATGGAAAAGCTGGAAGATAACGACGATGTGCAGAACGTGTACACCAACGCTGACTTCAGTGATGAGGTTATGGCGCAACTGATGAGCTGATTTAGGCTCATGCGCATTCTGGGCATCGATCCCGGCACCCGCATTACCGGCTACGGCCTGCTGGATAAAGACGGCAACCGTCTGCGCCATGTGGACAACGGTGCCATCTACACCAGCAGCAAGGATGAGCTGCCGCGCCGCCTAGAACTGATATATGCCGGACTGGAGCAGGTAATTGGCCGCTACCAGCCCGATGTGGTGGCGATTGAGCAGGTATTTGTCGCCAAGAATGCCTTGTCGGCGCTCAAACTGGGGCAGGCGCGCGGTGCCGCCATTGTCGCCGGGGTAAATGCCGGTCTGCCGGTATTTGAATACACGGCCCTGCAGGTAAAAAGCGCTGTGGTTGGCTACGGC
Source organism: Desulfuromonadaceae bacterium (assembly GCA_027065245.1). Taxonomy (GTDB): domain Bacteria; phylum Desulfobacterota; class Desulfuromonadia; order Desulfuromonadales; family Desulfuromonadaceae; genus Desulfuromonas. Next base: position 2,966 of record JAMOOS010000135.1, read on the forward strand.
AAAGCGGGTAAGACACAGGTGCAGCAGATGGTCAAGGCATTGATGAAACTGCCGGGAATTGCCCAGGAAGACGCATCTGACGCCCTGGCGGTAGCCATCTGCCACGCCAACAGCTGCACCCTCAACCAACGGATCGCCACGCGACGCTGACCGCGTCGCCGTCCGGCGCCAGATAACGCGGAGAATGCCATGATTGCCCTGCTGCGCGGCACATTACTGGATAAATCTCTTAACCGGGTGATTGTCGATGTCAACGGTGTCGGCTATCAGGTACATATTCCGCTCACCACCTACTATCAGATTGCCGATGCCGCCAGCGCCACGCTGCACATCCACACCCATGTACGCGAGGACGCCCTGCAACTGTACGGTTTTCACACCAGTGCCGACAGGGAGATGTTTCTGCTGCTGCTGTCCATTTCCGGCATCGGCCCCAAGGTAGCGCTCAACATCATCTCGCACATGTCCAGCGCCGATCTGTGCGCTGCCCTGCAGAACGAAGACGCCAAGCTGCTGGCCACCCTGCCCGGCATCGGCAAAAAAACCGCCGAACGGCTGGTGTTGGAGCTGCGCGAAAAGGCGGCGCGCCTCGCTGCCGATACCGGCACTGCGACAACCGCCCGCCCACCGACAGATGCCGACGACGATACCTTGTCGGCTCTGATCAATCTGGGTTACAAAGAGAAGCAGGCGCGCATGGCGCTGAGCAAAATTGATGTTGCCGCCGACGCCGACATGGGCACGCGCCTGAAAGCGGCCCTTAAAATTCTGAGCAGGTAACCTGACTATGGAAGAACGCCTCATCACCGCCGCCAGCCACAGCGATGACACCCTGTTTGACAATCCACTGCGCCCGCGCACCCTGGCGGAATATATCGGCCAGGAGAAAGCCAAGGAAAATCTACAGATATTCATCAGCGCCGCCCTGGCCCGCGGCGAAGCGCTGGATCACGTCCTGTTCTACGGTCCGCCCGGGCTGGGCAAAACCACTCTGGCCAATATCATCGCCGCCGAGATGGGGGTCAGTATCAAAAGCACCTCCGGCCCGGTCATAGAAAAAGCCGGCGATCTGGCCGCCATCCTCACTAATCTGGAGGAGGGCGATGTATTGTTTATCGACGAGATTCACCGCCTGTCGCCGGTGGTGGAGGAGATCCTCTATCCGGCCATGGAGGATTATCAGATCGACATTATGATCGGTCAGGGACCGTCGGCGCGCACCATCAAGCTGGATATCCCCCGTTTCACCCTGGTGGGTGCCACCACCCGCGCCGGGCTATTGTCGTCGCCGCTGCGCGACCGCTTTGGCGTTATCAGCCGCCTGCAGTTTTACACCCATGCTCAACTGGCAATCATCGTGCGTCGCAGTGCCGATATTCTGCGCGCCGTCATCGACGAACAGGGCGCCATGGAGATTGCCAGACGCAGCCGGGGCACACCGCGTATCGCCAACCGCCTGCTGCGCCGGGTGCGTGATTTTGCCCAGGTGGAGAACGATGGCCGCATCACCGCCACCATAGCGGATGCCGCCCTCAACCGTCTGGAGGTGGACCGCAACGGTTTTGACCACATGGACTGTCTGCTGCTCACCACCATCATCGACAAGTTCGGCGGCGGCCCGGTGGGACTGGACACCATTGCCGCCGCCATTGGCGAGGAAAAAGATACCATAGAGGATGTTATCGAACCGTTTCTGCTCCAGCAGGGTTACATCAACCGCACTCCGCGCGGTCGCACGGCAACTGAGCTGGCCTATCGCCATTTCCACCGCGTTCCCGGTCGCAGCCAGCAGGATTTGTTTGGCGACGACAACGCCGATTGAAACCGCATCGCATGAACTCCGTCAGTGAAGAAAAACAGATCGGCCAACTGGCGCGTATGGCGGCAGAACACCTCGGCAGCACCCATACGCCCTTCTGCGCCGTGCAAACCTGCCCGCGTCTGATTACCGCCGCCGGGCACCAATACCCCGATCTGGTATTCTGGCTGAATCACGAAAGCTTTGTCGGTGGCGGCTTTCTGCTGGCAGCATCGTCGCAACGCAGTGCCGATATCGACCGGCTGTGCGCCTGCGCCGCCGCCCTCGGCTGCCGTTACGGCATTTTGCGCAGCGCCAGGGAACTGCTGTTTTACGATTGCCAGCACAACTGCGAACATCTGCGCATCTCTCGCGCCAGACTGACCAGGCAGCAGGAATTTGCCGCCATCATGGAGCAACTTGCCACTCTGGCGGTGCTGGGCACTTATCATCCGCGCCAGGTATCGCCATGGAACAGTGTCAACCTGTGCCTGCATGCGCTGGAGGTAGCGGCGAGTCAGCTGGGACGCGAGCTGCGCCGCCACAACCACTACAGCGAGCTGCGCTGCCACCACAAACTCAACCTGGTGCTGGCGCGCCTGCTGGCGCTGCTGCAGGCCGACGCCGTACCGGACAAATTGCCGCCTGGCGCCATAGACGAAACCCTGTCCCGCGCCGACTCACGTCTATCGCCGCAACTCAACCGCGCCCTGGCCGCCGCCAGTGACGAAGTGGAGCTGGATCGCCACAGCGCCATCACCATGCACCATCTGCTGCAGCGATTGCAGCAGATACGACCATTCGACCAGATCAACCACGGCGAGCTTCTGCTGCGCCAATTGCTGTACCACCTTCCGCCTGCCGGCGCCAGTGCGATTACAGCCGACAGCGCCGCTGCCAGCCCCGGCATTGTGCTGATCAACCAGCCCATAGTTGACGTGGCCGCAACTATCGAGATTCACACACCGGCACATCTGGCGTTAAAACATCTGTGGCGGCAGTTGCACAACTTAGAAGCATTGCCCCACACCAGCAGCAACCTGTTCTCCATCACCAACGCGTGGCACAGCGGCACCATTGCCGCCACCCTGTATGATGATCAGGTGCTTACTACTGCCGGGCGCAACACTTGTCTGCGCCATCTCCATCTGGTCTGGCCGGGACGCGTGTTTAACTTCTCCCGTCCGGCACCGGCGTGGCTGTACCAGTTTATCTACCTGTGCGGTTTGGTAAAAGATGAAGCCAGACTGCACCTCGTTCTGCCACGGCAAGCCCTGTCCAGCGACGATCTGGAGATTCTCGGCGCTTTCATCCTGAGCGAAGGCCCGGTTGCCGCCTGCGCCGATGACAATAATGTTATCCGCGTGGAAATCAGCGCCGCCGACAATGCCCAGGCACAGCAACAACTGTTATATTCCCTGGGCAACAATGCCAAACCGGTTGCCCGGCAACGCCGTAGTAGTATCCCCACCCGCCAGTTGCGTGCCGCCATCATGCGCAAGGTAGACAGTTTCGGGCTGGGGAAATTTCCGCACCACTATCTGTACGATTATTATCAGCCACAACTACGCCGTTACAGCTACTTCGGTTCGCCGTGGGAGATCACCGACACCTTCATGGGCAGTTATATACTCAGCGATGCTGACGGCAACGAACTGGAGGTAGAGCATGAATACGTCGCCGCCGCATTACTGCTGGCTTCGCACGTTACCGACACCATCGATCTACCCGAGGATGTGGAGATTCTCGCCGCCATTGTGCAGCGCTATCTGCGTGATGTCATTGCCGTGCGCACTATCATTGTCGGCGAATGCCGCGCCAATCTCGACAGCGCCGCCGCCACACGTATCACCCACTCCATCTGGTCATCCCTGGATGTGGCACCGTGGAGCTATGTGAAAAAAGTATGTTCACTGCTAGGAATTAAAGCGGAATAAACGCCACCCGCCTTGAAACATGGCCATAACGTGTTACTATTTATGGTAGAGTGTTTGCATAAATAAAGGAGGACGACACCATGGCCATGTTTGACATCATCGAAAAAACCCTCACCACCGCCCTTGGCGCCGCATCGTTAACCCAGAAAAAAGCCGAAGAACTAGCCGTAGAGCTAAAACAGCGCTTTGATCTGAGTGAAGAACAGGGCAAGGAACTAATCGCCAAAATCAAGCAGTCCGCGGTTGACAGCTCGTCCAAACTTGGTGATCAGGCCAGCGAGGAAACACGTAAGGCCTGTGCTAAAATCGGACTGGTTACCCGTGACGAATTTGACGCCTTGAACGAGCGGGTAGCGGCGCTGGAAAAACAGCTTGGTGATACCGGGGAGCAGCAGTAAATCTGCGATGACGCCGCTGTTGGATATCAACCGCCACCGCGAGGCTCTCGGCGTACAGGTGGGGTACGGCGTTGGCTAAATACCGCAATGGCTTAATTCCGATTACTGCCTTGAACCACGACAACACGTCAACTAGGGCACTCAGGCAATGAGCCGCTGCTGTCTGCTTACAGCCAGCGACAGCGGCGGTGATTATCCACTTCAAGTAACCTGTAGCACAAATACCACAGTTAATGTGCTTCAGCGACACCATACGTGGCGCATCCCACCGCGCCGCCCCGCCAAACGGAGGCCACATCAGCCACCACAACATGGCACATAAAATGCATACCCATGCTGTTAATGTTGCCGCTACAGGTGGATCCTCGCTGTACAAGCACACGATTCAGCCATTTCATGTGGCGGTGGTTTCATCAACCCGCATGAGGTTACTTATTGATGATTTGTCAATGTACTATCAGCAAACCCATCCGCATCAGTGGCATCGGCCTGCACACCGGCGATAAAATAACCATGAGGTTGCGCCCGGCGGCAGCCGGAACCGGCATCATATTTCACCGCACCGATGTTACGCCGACGGTCTCCATAGCGGCACTTTCCGCCAATGTGGTTGATACCCGTATGGCAACAGTCATCGGTTGCGATGGCGTTACCATCTCGACCATAGAACATCTGCTGGCCGCGCTGGCAGCGTTCCATATCGACAATCTGCACATCTATATCGACGGTCCTGAAGTACCAATCATGGATGGCAGTGCTTTGCCATTTGTACAATTACTGCGCGATGCCGGCATCACCCGCCTCAATAGCAGCCGCAAGGTTTTGGCCATCAGCAAGCCAGTTACACTGATTGAAGGCGACAAGCGGATATCCATTATTCCGTCGCGCTTCTGCCGTGTCAGTTTTGACCTCGACTACAAGCACCCGTGCGTAGGACGGCAGTATCGCTCGGTAAAGGTTACCCCAAAAACGTTCTGCCGTGAAATAGCGGCGGCGCGCACCTTCGGTTTTTACGAGCAGGTTGAGCAGCTCAAAAAAAGTGGGCTGGCGCGCGGCGGCAGCTGCGATAACGCTGTAGTAATCGGCGCAGATCGGATTCTCAACGAGGATGGGCTGCGTTACTCCGATGAGTTTGTCCGCCATAAAATACTCGACACCATCGGCGACTTCAGCCTGCTCGGTCATTCCATCCTCGGTCACATAAAATCGTACAAAGCCGGTCATGACATGAATCACAAAATGGTGGAAAAAATCCTGGCCACGCCGGAGTGCTGGCGCACCGTTGAATTCAGTCATGCGGCACTGCAACAGACACTCAAAACCGCCGCGCCAGTATTGGAACCTGAACTGGCCTGGGCGGATTCCTGATAGCCACTTCCAACAGATAAATTTTAAGGCAGCCGCGTCGGCTGCCTTTTTTATTGGCGTTGCACCAATGGCGAATACATGTAATGATGTGCGCTTAAGCGATTGATTTATTTCACAATAACCGTGCCCCACAACGGCGCGGGAATCAAGGGTGGCGCATGTCTGCCAATAAGCCGGAAGCACGCAAAAGACGTAGAGAATGGGGGATAATCGTCCTGATTGTGGCGCTGCTATGTGCCTTACCGTTTTTCAAACAACAGATTTTCGATCTGGCCGCTAGTGTGCAGCTGTCCAACAATGTGCTGGTGATGGTGTTGACCAACATCAACATATTGCTGATCGTCCTGTTTCTGTTCCTGATTATCCGCAACTTGTTCAAAATGGTGATGGAACGCCGCCGCAATGTGCCCGGCTCCAAACTGAGAGCGCGGCTGGTACTCACCTTTGTGCTGCTGTCGCTCATTCCCACCATGCTGCTGTTTTTTACCTCGGCCGGGTTCATCACCAAATCCATCAACAGCTGGTTCAGTTCCGAAATTGAAACAGCACTGAGCGAGTCGCTGGCGGTAGCACAAACGTACTATAAAAACTCCGCTACCAACGCTCTGTACTATGCCGAGCAACTAGCCACCAACATCAAAAACAACAAGCTTCTAAACGAAGGCAACCTGGACAAGCTGCGCCAACTCATCAAACAGAAGCAAAAAGAATACAACCTCGGCGTGGTCGAGGTGTTCTCCGCCACCCACGAGGAATTGGTACGCGCCGCCAATCCTGCCATCCCGCTTGGGCAGTTTACCGACCCCGGTTCGGAAGCGATTACCGCTGCCCTGCGCGGTAAACGCCTTACCCGCATAACCCCCACCGGCAAGGCGGACTTGATTCGCGGCATTGTCCCCATACATTCCAACTGGAACCCCAAAGACTGTGTCGGCGCGGTGGTGGTTAACTACTATGTTCCTTATTCGCTGGTCAACAAAATGCAGGAGATATCCTCCTCGTACCAGCAGTACAAAAGCGCCCAACAACTGCACGGCAAGGTAAAACAGGGCTACATCTCCATTTTGCTCCTCATCTCCATGGTAATTATCTTCCTCGCCACCTGGCTGGGATTTCGCCTGGCACGTAGCATTACGGTACCACTGCAAGAGCTGGTTATCGCCACCCGCAATATCAGCACTGACAACCTTGATGTCACTCTACCCACACCCAGTGATGACGAGATTGGCATCCTTATCGACGCCTTTGACAAAATGACCGCCGATCTGCGCCGCGAACAGGAACGGATAAAAGACGCCCACAACAAACTGCAAAACTCCAACATTGAACTGGATCAACGTCGCCGCTACATGGAGATCGTCCTGAAAAACGTTACCGCCGGCATCATCTCCCTCGATAGTGACGGAGTAATCACCACCATCAACAAATCAGCGGAAACCATGCTCAAGATAAAGGGTGGCCGGGTACTGCACAAAAAATATCAGGAGGTGGTCAATCAGGATCAGTTGCAGATCATACGCGGTTTTCTCGGTGAGTTGCTCAGTTCCAACAAGGAATCGATTAAACGCCAGATCTCTTTGAGCATTCAGGGCCAGCAGATGACCCTGCTGCTCAATGTCACCAGTCTGCACGACGAGAACGGCCAATTCATGGGTACTGTCATCGTGTTTGACGACCTGACTCAACTGCAGAAGGCGCAGCGCATGGAAGCCTGGCGCGAAGTGGCACGCCGTATCGCCCACGAGATCAAAAATCCCCTCACGCCGGTACAATTATCGGCACAGCGCCTGCGCCGGCGTTATCTTAAACGGTTCAGCAAAGGCGATAACGTATTCGATGAATGCACCAATATGATTATTAACCAGGTCGAAGATCTAAAGAATCTGGTCAATGAATTTTCCAACTTTGCCCGCATGCCGGCCAGCAACCCTACCTTACAGGATCTGAACGCCATTATCAGTGAAACCCTGTTCCTGTATCAGGAAGGCCACCGCAATGTAATCTTTAAATTTGACACCGAAACCAGAATTATTCCGCTTAAGCTGGATAAGGAGCAGTTCAAACGGGTTATAATAAATCTGCTCGACAACGCCGTTCACGCCGTGGAACAGATCAAGGGTCAGGGGAAAATCACTTTGAGTACAAAGGTGATGTCGCAGCTGGATATGGTTACCTTGACCATAAGCGACAACGGCTGCGGCATTAACGAGGCCGATAAACCACGCCTGTTTGAGCCGTATTTTTCCACCAAAAGCAGCGGCACCGGACTGGGGCTGGCCATTGTCTCCACCATTATCTCTGACCACAACGGCTACATCCGCGTCAAGGACAACGAACCACAGGGAACACAGATAATTATTGAACTGCCCATGGGGGCACAGCCACATTCCACAGAGGCGACTGATGACGCAAATACTGATAGTAGATGATGAAAAAAATATCCGCGAAAGCCTTAAAGGGATACTTCAAGATGAGGGTTTTCAAGTAGATAGCGCCAAGGACGGACAAAGCGCCATCGCCATGGTGCAGGAGGAGCGTCCGGATCTGGTACTGCTTGATATCTGGATGCCGGGGCTGGACGGCATAGAAACCCTGAAGAAAATGCGCGAATTACACCCCGATCTACAGATAATCATGATGAGCGGCCATGCCACCATCGAAACCGCTGTTACCGCCACCAAATTAGGGGCTTACGATTTTGTTGAAAAACCACTGTCACTGGAAAAGCTGCTGGTATGTATCCACAATGCCCTGAAAATCAATCAACTGGTAGCTGAAAACCGCAGTCTAAAAGAGAGAATCCGCGGCGGTGAGGAGATTATCGGGGAAAGCCAGCCGATATTGGAGCTCAAGCAGCAGATTGCCATAGCCGCACCGACTTCCGGCTGGGTACTGATAACCGGCGAAAACGGTACCGGCAAAGAGTTGGTAGCCAGGGCTATTCACAAACACTCAAAGCGCGCCGACAAACCATTTATTGAGGTAAACTGCGCCGCAATCCCCGAAGACCTCATCGAATCCGAGCTGTTCGGCCACGAAAAAGGTGCCTTCACCGGCGCAACAACCATGCGTAAGGGGAAATTCGACCTGGCCAACGAGGGAACCCTGTTCCTCGATGAAATAGGTGACATGAGTCTGAAAACCCAGGCCAAAGTGTTGCGCATATTACAGGAGCAGAAATTTGAACGCGTCGGCGGACAGAAACCAATAGAAGTGGATGTACGGGTTATTGCCGCCACCAACAAGGATCTGGAAGAGGAGATCAATCAAGGCAGATTTCGTGAAGATTTGTTTTACCGTCTTAACGTACTGCCTTTTCAAGTGCCAACCCTGCGCGAACGCCAGGATGATATAGAATTACTGGCGCGTTACTTTATCGACAACTACTGCAAAAAAGAAAACATAGAGACCAAAACCATCACCGACGAAGCGCTGGCAATCATGCGCGAGTATCACTGGCCGGGCAATATCCGCGAATTGAAGAACATCATCGAACGGCTGGTAATTATGACGCCGGGACAAACCATTGCCGCCGCCAATCTCCCCGGTGAAATCAGAAAACCGCGCCCACAGGACGACCAGGCAGAGATAACATCCCTCAATCTGACCGCCTACAGTTACAAAGAAGCCAAGGAGCTGTTTGAGCGCGAATTTATCCGCCAGAAGCTGGCAGAAAACGACTGGAACATCTCCCGCACGGCCGAAGCCATCGCCATCGAACGCTCCAACCTGCACCGCAAAATCAAGGCTTACGGTATTGAGCCAGAGAAATAACGAGCCGTAAAACAAAAAGAGGACCCACTAACGTGGGTCCTCTTTGGTAAAAATTTCGGCGGCGACCTACTTTCCCACATAGTCTCCCATGCAGTATCATCGGCGCAACAGGGCTTAACTTCTGTGTTCGGGATGGGAACAGGTGTGACCCCTGTGCTATAGCC
>JAMOOS010000136.1 GCA_027065245.1 Desulfuromonadaceae bacterium
CCGCCGGTGAAGCGCTGGTGACCTGGCCTGATTCCAGCAGCGCCGCCGCTTTGGCAAGTAGTTCGGCAACGTTGTGCCCGGCCTCCACCACCAGTACCAAGCGTACCGGCGCAGTGGCGTCAAAATTGGCGCGGCTGCGGGCGGCAAAGCGGCGCAGACGTTCATCGTCGGCGTCCGGAATCTGCTGCAGTTGCTGTCGCAGCGCGGCGTTGTCTGTGCCGCTGAGGGCAATTATCTGGGCGCAGCGGGCAAAATCATCCTCGCTTTTAGCGGCGCCGTATTCTTCCAGAACACAGTGGAAATTACTGCCGCCGAAACCGAAGGCGCTCACCGCCGCCCGGCGTGGATGGGCAGAGGAGGGCAGCCACGGCCTGGCGCTGGTGTTGATGTAGAAAGGCGTATTTCCTTCGGTGATCACCTGCTGCGGTTTCTCCACATTTATGGTGGGAGGAAGCACTTTGTGATGCAGCGCCAGAGCTGCCTTGATAAGACCGGCGGAACCGGCGGCGGCCTTGGTGTGGCCGATCTGCGATTTTACCGAGCCCAGGGCGCACCACGGTGTGCCGTCGCTTTCACCGTATACTTCGCGCAGGGCCGATACTTCAGCGGCATCGCCAACCTTGGTGCCGGTACCGTGTGCCTCCACCAGGGTGATGGTGCGCGGATCGACATCAGCCAGTTTGTAGGCATTGCGCAGGGTTTTCTGCTGGCCGTGGGCACTGGGTTCGTAAATGGCCCCCTTTTTTCCGTCGCTGGCGGTGCCGATGCCACGGATAAGCGCGTAGATGTGATCGCCGTCACGTTCCGCGTCCTCCAGCCGTTTGAGCACTACCAGACCCAGTCCTTCACCGATCATGGTGCCGTCGGAACTGCTGTCGAAGGGACGGATGAGATTGGATGGGGACAACGCCGGGGTTTTGCTAAAACAGGTATACATGAAGATGTCGTTGAAGGTGTCGATGCCACCGGTGATCACCATATCGCAGTGACCGCATTCCAGCTCCATGGCTGCCATGTGTACAGCACTTAAAGAGCTGCCACAGGCGGCATCGACAACACTGTTGGTGCCGCCGAGATCAAACTGTTTGCTGATCCGCCCTGCCACCACGTTGCCAAGCAGACCGGGAAATGAGTTTTCCTGCCACGGCACATAGCTGGCGGCAATGCGCTCCACCGCCTCGTCCACCACATCTTCGGGCAGACCGCAGTCACGCAGAGCCTGGCGCCATATCGGGTGCCCCAGGCGCGCTCCCAGGGGGATAACCATCTCCAGCGCGCCGGTAACACCCAGCAACACGCTTACCCGCTCGCGGGCGAACTCACTGGCGGGGTCGTAACCGGCATCTTTGAGCGCTTCGCGCGCCGCCACCAGGCCGAGGAGCTGCGAGGTGTCGATGGCCTCGAGAATATTGGGCTGTATGCTGAACTCCATGGGGTTGAAGTCGATAGTGTCGAGAAAACCGCCGCGTTTGCCATAGGTGCGGTCGGGCGCTTTCGGATCGGGATCGTACAGGTCGGCAACGCGCCAGTGGGTTTCGGGCACATCGCTGATGCAGTCCACTCCTTCGCGGATATTGGCCCAGTAGGCCTGTTTGCTGGCGGCCTTGGGAAATAGACAGCCGATGCCGACGATGGCCAGTTTTTTGCTGTTGGTCCGGTTTGTGTGTGCACCCGTATCAGTCACGCAGGTACTCCTTGATCTGTTCGGTGGTTAGAGGGGTAATGGACAGTTCGGCATCGGGCAGGGCAACGCCGTAATTGCGCAGAATATTGGCGCGGGTTAAAACTGCAGCGCCAAACAAAATATTCAGGTTAACCTCGGCGACGCGGCGGTTCTCCGCCTGCTGCATGAAAGTACCGGCGCTCCACTCGTTAAAGGCGCCCATGGCCGGGCCGCACCATATCTGATAATCCATACGATGCTGCTCGTCCCCGGCGATGGCCCAGTGAGTTGCCTGCCCCAGATAGGAACGAAACACCAGCGCCATAAGATGCTTGGGATCGCGCTCGGCCCGTTCTACCTGACGTGGATCGCGATTCAGGAAAAATTCCCTGGTCTGACGCCATACGTCACCAAGCGGCTGGCGGAAAAACGTCTGTTCCAGTTTCTTCCGTTCGTCGGCGGGAATGGCATCCAGGGAGGGGTAGGCGCGGTACAGCTCGTACAATTTGGCGGCGCGCATGGAAAACATGGTGCCGCGCTTGAGCACCTGCACCTCGACGCCCATCTCAAACATGTCCGCCGCCGGAGCCATGGCGATATCGGCCTGACGTGTCTGCGCCAGCATGGCGCGTACCGCATCACAAGTGCCCGATTCAATACACGCCTGATTTACGCTGCCGGTAACCAGATAGTCGGCACCCATGGCCATGGCGGCGGCAGCGCTGCGCGGACAGGCAATACCACCGGCCAGACCGACGCGCGGTACGGCAGCATATTGATGCCGACGCTGAATTTCGTCGCGCAGGGCGCAAATGGTGGGAAACAGCGACAACGCCGGACGGTTGTCGGTATGACCGCCGGAATCGGCCTCGGCGGTGATATCTTCTGCCACCGGCACCAGTTGCGCCAGTTGCGCCTGTTCCGGGGTGATATGCCCCTGTTCCAGCAACTGGCGGATGATTTTTTCCGGCGGCGGCGCCAAAAATTGCCGTGCCACTTCCTCGCGCGAAATTTTGCCGATAACGCGGTTAGGCGTGATAATGCTGCCGTCGGCGCCGCGGTGGATGCCATGCAGACGGTAGCGGACAATGTTAGCGCTCATGGTGAGAAAAGCCGAAGCTTCCACCAGGCGCACATTGCGGCGCAGATACAGTTCCACCAGCGCCTGCTCCAGCTCCTGTTCGTGCGGACTGTGAATGAGATTGACGCCAAAAGGCAACTCGCCCAGTTGCCGCTGCAGGGTGGTGATGGCTTCGTCGACCTGATCCAGCGTCAGCCCGGCGGCGCCGAAACAACCGAGCATACCCGCCTTGCCCATGGCGATAACCAGCTCGACCGAAGATATCCCCTTGGCCATGGAACCGGCGACAACTGGATAGCGCACGCCGTGGCAGCGCAGAAAATTGTCATTACCGCAGCGTTGCAACGGCAACGGCGGCGCTACGGCAAACAACGCGCAGTCGCCTGCCGCTGCCGGGGCCGAGGTGATAACCGCTTCGCCATCGCTATAGAAGCCTTTGCCCGTTGTCGTAGCGGCAACATAAACTGGACGGTTTACCCGTTGTAACGCCTCCAACGCTGTTTTAGCGCCGGGCCGGTGGCTAGAAGTTAAACGCAGGTAGCCGACTGGTGTTGAGCTGGAGTTCATAAGTAGCAATAAAATCCAATGGTTGATGTGTATTTTACCGTGTTGTCATGCTGCCGTTTCAGCTGTAGACACACAAAGAGGGGAATTATGCCATTTCCTGCCGGCGATGGCAAAAAAAAAGCGCCGCCCGACATCTTGTCGAGCGGCGCTTCTGAACATACTACAAAGCCTATCAGGAAAAATAACGCTTGAGCAGACCGGCGAAAGCCATGCCGTGACGCATCTCGTCCTTGCACATCTCGTGTACGGTGTCGTGGATGGCGTCGAGGTTGAGTTCTTTGGCGCGGGTGGCAATCTTCTTTTTGCCGGCACAGGCACCGTTTTCGGCCTGAACACGTTTTTCCAGATTGGTTTTGGTGTCGGCGTCTACCACCTCACCGAGCAGTTCGGCAAATTTGGCGGCATGTTCCGCTTCTTCCCAGGCGATGCGTTTGTAGGCTTCGGCAACTTCGGGATAACCTTCGCGGTCAGCCTGACGACTCATGGCGATATACATGCCAACTTCGGTGCATTCGCCGACAAAGTGGGCGCGCAACCCTTCGAGAATTTCAGCGTCAACGCCCTGAGCCACACCGATGCGGTGCTCGTCGGCCCAGGTAAGTTCGGCAGAGCCGTCGTCCTGCAGTTCGAATTTGTCCGGGCCAACACCACATTGCGGGCAGGCTTCGGGGGGATTTTCACCTTCATGAACATAACCGCAAACTGTACAGATCCATTTTTTCATTGTTTTCACTCCCGGGGTTAGAGTTTGATTGTTGACTGGTTAATTGTTACTGGAACAGTTATATATATTGGTCAGCCCAGTGTCAACAGGAAAAAATCACCCTGATGATATTTTTTCTTTGCGGCGGTCGAATCTAAAGGAAAGTCCGATCGGCTCTTAGTGCAGTGTGTGTGGCTGAACTGCATTCTGCTGTGTGTCCAGTGCCTGATGAAATGCTGCCTGAGGGATATGCAGCGGGGGAAAACCGGCACGGCGGGTAATGTCGGCTACCACCTCGCGCAGATAAGGGAAAATGCACTGGGCACAGTAACCACTGGTTAATTTTTCCAAAGCTGCGGACGGCTGCGCGGCGTGGGTTTCAAACAGTCCCGCTCCTTCCACCTCAAGAGAAAAAGGGGCACTGACATCATCAAATGTGACAAGCATAAACACCTGCAATCGCCGATCGTTGTACTCGTGGCGCAGTTTGAATTCGGTACGCACACGCGCCTGACCGCTGCCGTGAAAATCACTTTTTACGGCAAAACTGATGTTTACAACACGAAAATCAATAAAAGTAGTAGCGCTGTTGTTATCCATAAGATAACACTACCACCGGGTCGTTATGCACGCAAGCCGGAAGCACCGGCAAACCCGTCTTACTTTCCATGAATTGGCGGCAAAACATCTGGCTGATCCATTTTTTCGCTTCGATTCGTAATGTCAGACAAACTCCAAAGCGGAAAACTACAGCGAAAGATGCCGTTGCTCAATATGTTGAACATAGACGGCATCGGCGAGTACGGCATGACGCTGTGGTAGCCGATTACAGTGGATATTACGGTAATGACACAGCAGGTTGGCGGTGGCCAGGGTGAGGCTGGAGATGGTAATGAGTATCAGCAGTACAGCAATCAAATCGCTGCCAAAAGCTTTTATCTGTTTGGCAATTGTGGTCACGGTGTCGCCTCCATGCGTATAAAATCACACAGCTTCGTACTGTGTCTACCCTGCTTATCGGCAACTGCTCCAAAACCATTAGCATGATTATCGCTTTACAAAAAAAACGATTCTGACTAGTCTACACACCGCCTAAATTGGAATCCCTGTCTTGTTTACATACACGTAACCGTGCGCTGTTTCGCTCGCCGGGGCGGAATTAAATCCATAACATGAGGACTGCATGAAACAGAGCAATATCCGTAATTTTTCCATTATCGCCCACATCGACCACGGCAAATCCACTCTGGCCGACCGTCTGCTGGAGGAAACCGGCACCTTGAGCGAGCGGGAGAAAACCGACCAGTTTCTCGACAAGATGGATCTGGAGCGGGAGCGCGGCATAACCATCAAGGCGCAGAGCGTTTGTTTGCAATATACCGCCGACGATGGTGAAACCTACGCCCTCAACCTTATTGACACTCCCGGCCATGTCGATTTTACCTACGAGGTCAGCCGCTCGTTAACCGCTTGCGAAGGGGCGTTGCTGGTAGTGGATGCCTCTCAGGGGGTGGAAGCGCAAACACTGGCCAATGTCTATCTGGCCTTGGACGAGGATCTGGAGATTTTTCCGGTTCTGAATAAAATTGACCTGCCCGGTGCCGAACCGGAGCGGGTAAAGCAGGAGATCGAGGATATTATCGGCCTCGACGCCGCCGACGCCATTGTCGCCAGCGCCAAGGACGGCATCGGCATTCATGAAATTCTCGAAAGAATCGTCCAGCGCGTTCCCGCCCCGTCCGGTGATGTCGACGCCCCGTTAAAGGCGCTGATTTTCGATTCCTGGTACGATCCCTATCAAGGGGTTATTGTCATGGTGCGTATTGTCGACGGCGTTATTCGCAAGGGTGACAAAATCCAGCTCATGATCAGCAAAAGCACTTACGAAGTGCTTAAGGTCGGCATTTTCTCTCCCGGTCCCATAGTGCGCAATGAACTGTGTGCCGGCGAGGTCGGCTTTATCATCGCCGGTATCAAAGTGGTCAAGGACGCCAAGGTTGGCGATACCATAACCCATCTGCACCGGCCCGCCGCCGAAGCGCTGCCCGGTTTCCAGGATGTGAAGCCCATGGTGTTCTCCGGATTGTATCCCATTGATACCAGTGAATACGAGCTGTTGCGCGACGCGCTGGAAAAATTGCAGCTTAACGATTCCGCCATCAGCTACGAGCCGGAAAACTCGGTGGCACTGGGCTTCGGCTTCCGCTGCGGTTTTCTCGGCCTGTTACACATGGAGATCGTCCAGGAGCGGCTGGAGCGGGAATTTGGTATCGATCTTATCACCACAGCGCCGACGGTGGTCTATCACGTTACCACGGTAAAGGGGGAGCTGCTCCATGTCGATAGTGCCAACAAGCTGCCGGAGGTGCAGTATATAGATAAAATCGAGGAGCCGTTCATTCTCGCTTCTATCCATGTGCCCAACGAATATGTCGGCTCGATTCTGGCCCTGTGCGAGGAGAAACGCGGCGTACAGCGCGAGATAAAATACCTCACCGAAAATCGTGTGATGATTATCTACGAACTGCCGCTAAACGAGATTGTTCTCGACTTTTACGATCGCCTCAAATCCATTTCGCGCGGTTACGCTTCCCTCGACTACGAGCATCTCGATTACCGCACCAGCGATCTGGTGCGCATGAACGTTATGATAAACGGCGAGGTGGTGGATGCGCTTTCTCTTATTGTCCACAAGGATAAAGCACAGTCGCGCGGACGTGAGCTGGTAGCCAAAATGAAGGAGTTTATCCCGCGCCAGCAGTTTGTGGTGGCGGTGCAGGCAGCGGTGGGCGGACGGATAATCGCCCGCGAAACAGTAAAAGCGCTGCGCAAGGATGTTACCGCCAAATGTTATGGCGGCGATATCTCCAGAAAACGCAAGTTGCTGGAGAAACAGAAAGAGGGTAAAAAGCGGATGAAGCAGATTGGCAGCGTGGAGTTGCCGCAGGAGGCTTTTCTGGCCATACTTAAAGTGAAAGAGTAGCTATTATGGGTAAACGCCCTGAAGTAACAAAGGAAAATCACCAAAAGAAAAAATCTGTACTGCGCGAATATACCGAAGCCCTGCTGGTGGCGGCGATATTGGCGCTCATCATCCGCACCTTTGTGGTGCAGGCGTTTAAAATACCATCCGGCTCCATGGAGGATACCCTGCTCATCGGCGACCATCTGCTGGTATGCAAGTTTATTTACGGCACCCACATCCCTTTTAGTGACGAGATATATTTTCCCGTTACCGATCCGCAACGCGGCGACGTAATTGTGTTTGAGTATCCCGGCGACAAAGGAAAATCATGGCTGGAGCGGCGCGATTTCATCAAGCGCATTGTCGGCATACCAGGTGATGTGGTGGAGGTACGCAACAAAAAGGTGTATGTGAATGGCACAGAGCAGGTACTGCCGCAGGCGGTACACAAGGAGCCCACGCTTATTCTGCCGGGCAGTGCGCCGCCGCCACAGGATCGGCGCGATTTTATGCCGCCGGTAAAAGTGCCGCCGCACCAGTATTTTGTTATGGGAGATAACCGCGACCGTTCCTACGATAGCCGTTTCTGGGGCTTTGTCGACCGTTCGGCGATCAAGGGCAAGGCGTTTATCAAATACTGGTCGTGGGACAGCAATAAACACTGGCCCCGTTTCGACCGCATCGGTCGTCCCATCGAATAGAACGGAGAGCGTCAAGCTGCGTTGGTATCCCACGCGGCGCGATGCAGCAGAGAACCATGGCCAAACAGACCCCGATGATGCGGCAGTATCTGGAGATAAAAAGTCAGTATCCCGACTCGATTCTGCTGTTTCGCCTCGGCGATTTCTACGAAATGTTCCTCGACGACGCGGTAACTGCGTCACGCATTCTCGACATTACCTTAACTTCGCGCAACAAGGGTGCCGCTGATGAAGTACCTCTGTGCGGTATCCCCTATCACAGTCTCGAAGGTTATCTGGCCAAGCTGGTGGAGAGTGGTCATAAAGTGGCTATCTGCGAGCAGGTGGAAGATCCACAGGCGGCCAAAGGGATTGTCAAACGCGAGGTGGTACGGGTAGTTACCCCCGGCACGCTGCTGGAGAGTTCGCTGCTGAATGCGGCGGAAAACAACTACTTTGCCGTTATCGCCGCCAGCGGCGAGGATTACGGCGTGGCGCTGATGGATATCTCCACCGGTGAGTTTCGCACTACCCAGGTGAGTGGCGCGGCGGCGGCACAGCGGGAGCTGGCCGCCATTGCCCCGCGCGAAGTGCTGTGCGCCGAGGAACGCTACAGCGAAACTGTAGCCTGGTTGCGCCAGGCCGGGTTGGAGGTGATGTGTAATCGCCTGCCCCAATGGCTGTTTGATGCTGAAGACGCCCGCCGTCGGCTGGAACAGTTTTTTGCCGCCGCTGCTCTGGATGTATTCGGCTGCGCCACGCTGCCGCTGGCGATCATTGCCGCCGGCGCTGCCCTGTACTACGCCGAGCAGACCCAGAAAAGCGCCGTAGCCCAGATTCGCACCCTCAAAACCTGGCACAGTGACGACTATATGCTGCTGGACGAGGCGACGCGGCGCAACCTGGAGCTAACCGCCACCATGCTCGACGGCAAACGGCGCGGCTCGTTGTTGTGGGCGCTGGATCGTACCGTTACCGCTATGGGCGCGCGTAAGTTGCGCCAGTGGTTAACTCAGCCGCTTTTGGACTGTGCGCGTATCGGGCGTCGCCATGCCCTGGTGGCAGAACTGGTGGAGCAGGCGACGCTGCGCGCCAACCTGCGTGCCGCCATGGACGAAGTACACGATCTGGAACGGTTGTGTGCCCGCGTCGACATGGCCGGAGCCAATGCCAGAGATCTGCTGGCCATGCGCCTGTCGCTGGAAAAATTGCCGCTGATAAAACAACTGGCCACAGAGTTAAGCAGTGACCTTGGCAGCGAGCTGGCCGCCGCCGTCGATCCGCTGGACGATGTGGCGCAGCTTATCGCCGCCGCCATTGCCGACGATCCACCGTTGCTGTTGCGCGAGGGCGGCCTGATGCGCAGCGGTTACAATGCCGAACTGGATGAATTGCGCGCTGTCAGCAGCGCGGGTAAGGGCTGGATTGCCCGGCTGCAGCACAGTGAACGGGAAGCCACCGGCATCACCACCCTCAAGGTGCGCTACAATAAAGTGTTCGGTTACTTTATCGAGGTGCCGCGCACTCAAGTTGCCAAGGTGCCGGAGCATTACCAACGCAAGCAGACTCTGGCCAATTCTGAGCGTTATTTCACTGCGGAACTCAAGGAATACGAAGACAAAGTACTCGGCGCCGAAGATAAACTGGTGGCGCTGGAGTATGAGCTGTTTCAGCAGTTGCGCCAGCAGGTGGCGCAGCACGGTGCGCGCATTCAGCGCAGCGCTGCCGCCATTGCCCGTCTCGACGCCTTGGCCGGACTGGCCGACATCGCCCACGAGCGCAACTACTGTCGGCCACTGGTGGACGACTCCTGCGTGCTGCATATTGAGGAAGGGCGCCATCCGGTCATTGAATGTATGAGTCTGGACGAGCAGTTTATCCCTAACGATGTATTGCTCGATGGCGATGAACAGCAACTGCTGATTATCACCGGTCCCAACATGGCGGGTAAATCAACCTTTATGCGCCAGGTGGCGCTGATAACCCTGATGGCGCAGATCGGCTCCTTTGTACCGGCAAAAAGCGCCCGCATCGGTGTGGCCGACCGGATTTTTACCCGCGTCGGCGCCAGCGACAACCTGGCTGCCGGGCAATCAACCTTCATGGTGGAGATGAGCGAAACCGCCAACATCCTCAATCACGCTACCAGGCGCAGTCTGGTAATCCTCGACGAGATAGGCCGTGGTACTTCCACCTTTGATGGCATAAGTATTGCGTGGGCAGTGGCAGAGTATTTGCACGATAACCGCGACGTGGCGGCGCGCACCCTGTTCGCCACCCACTACCACGAGCTAACCGAGCTGGAAAACAGCCACGAGCGGATTCGCAATTTTAACGTGGCGGTGCGGGAGTGGAACGATGAGATTGTCTTTTTGCGCCGCATTGTTCCCGGCGGCGCCAGCCACTCCTACGGTATTCAGGTGGCGCGGCTGGCCGGTTTACCGGCACCGGTTATCGCCCGCGCCAAAGAGGTGCTGCACAATCTGGAAGGGGAAAACCTCACCTGTCGCCAACAGCCCCGCAGCGGCCAGCCGCCCGGCGACAGCAGCGGCGCAGCACCGGAGCAAATGACGCTGTTTGCCAGCGGTGATGAGCGGCTGCGTCAGAAAATCGCGGCGGTTGATGTCAATTGTATGACACCTGTCGCGGCGCTTAATTTTGTCAACGAGTTAAAACAGTTTATAGAAGAGGATCAATGACCCGTCTGGTTACCTGCTGGATAATTCTCGCCATTGCCCTGAGCGCGCCAGCGTCATTTGCCGCTGACAAGGTTAACGCGGAGTATCACGCTGCCCGCGCCGCCTATGTTTCCCTCTCTAAAGATCAGGCTCGCCAGCGTTACCGCCACAACTGGGACAAGGTTCTGAACAAGTTGCAGCGCTTTGTCAAGAACCATCCCCGGCACAGCAAGGCAGCCTCAGCCTGTTACCTGCTCGGCAAAGGTTACCGTGATCTATATCGCATTTCGCGCTCGCGCAAGGATGCCGAACAGGCGGTGGCCTACTTTAAAAAACTGGCCCGGGATTACTCGCGCAGTTCTCTGGCCGATGATGCGCTGTATATTCAGGCCGAGATAGAAACGCAGATTCTACAGCATCCCGATACGGCGCGGTTATTGTGCAACAATATCATGTGTCGCTACCCCGGCGGTGACAAGGTAGGCGACGCCAGAAAGCTGCTGAAAACACTGCCGGTAAAAGTGAAGGCACAGCATGGCGGCGGTCATGCCGTGCTGAAAAAAGTGCGCTATTTCAGCGATAAAAACCACACCCGAGTGGTGATGGATCTGGACAAAAGCGCCACCTTTGTCATCAACACCCTGGCAGCCGACAAAAAGAGTGGCGCCATGGCGCGTATCTATCTCGATTTAAGGGGGGTAAAAACAGCCGATAGTGTCGAGGCGACAAACAATGTCAATACGCCCATTGTCAAGCGCATCCGCGTTGGCGAGCATAAAAACCTCACCCGGGTGGTGTGCGACGTAACCCGCCTGACCGAGTACAGTGTGATGACACTGCACAACCCGGAACGAATTATTGTCGATATCGCCCAGAACGGGGCAACGCTGGAGAAAAAACCGGCCAAAGCGACAAAAACCGTAGCCAAAAAGAAAAAACCGCGGCCAAAAACTGCCGCGCCGGTAGTGATTGAAGATCAGCCCATGCGGGTTAAGCTGCCCGACGTGAGTAAAAAACGCCGCGGCCAGTTGCGCATTGTTGTCGATCCCGGTCACGGCGGCAAGGACCCCGGCGCCATCGGCCCGGGACGCTTGTACGAAAAAACGGTGGTACTGAAAATTGCCCGTGAGGTGGCGGCGCGTCTGAAAAAGGAGTTGAAATGCGATGTGGTGTTGACCCGCAGCACCGATACCTACATACCGCTGCAGCGCCGCACCGCCTTTGCCAACAAGGTGCATGCGGATCTGTTTATCTCTATCCACGCCAATTCCAGTCGTAATCACAAGGCGCACGGCGTGGCCACCTACTATCTCAACTTTTCCAAAAACCACAAGGCGGTAGCAGTCGCAGCGCGGGAAAACGGCATGAGCCTGCAGGATGTCGGCGATCTGGAACTGATTTTGTTTGACCTGATGGCCAACGCCAAAATCAATGAATCCAGTCGCCTGGCGGCACAGATTCAGCAGAGTCTTACCGGCGAGTTGCGGCGTCATTATTCCAATGTGAAAAACCTGGGGGTGCGCCAGGGACCATTTTATGTACTGCTCGGCGCCACCATGCCGTCGGTGCTGGTGGAGGTGGCGTTTATCAGTAACCAGCAGGAAGCGCGGCGGCTCAATTCCGCCAGGTTCCGGCAGCGGGCGGCGCGTGGTATCGTGGCCGGAGTAAAGAAGTATCTGCGCACACAGAATCTGCTGCGTTAGCGAGGTGAACTTTGTTCAGTGTAGATAACAGCGCTATCCGTCGTTTGATAAAACAGGGTGGTAATTTCGATGACAACCGTGCTGAGTGTCTGCGTCTGGCACAGCATCTGGTACATGGCCACGGCGAACTTATCCGCCAGCACCATCGAGATGGCGCCAGCGGCAGTGAAACGGTGCAGAAAATTACCTTGCTCATGGATACACTGGTTACCGATCTGACTGCCTATGCCTTAATGGATGTGACAACGCCGCAGCCATACGCCATTATCGCCGTCGGCGGTTATGGTCGCTGCGAGATGAACCCGCGCTCCGATGTTGATTTA
>JAMOOS010000137.1 GCA_027065245.1 Desulfuromonadaceae bacterium
CCTGCCCGGTGTTTTGCCGCTTAAAACCATGGAACATGCCGATCAGCTCGACAAGCTGGCCGACAACGCCACCAGCGCCGTTATCGTCGGCGGTGGCCTTATCGGTCTGGAGATGGCCGAGGCGCTGACCCGGCGCGGGATAAAAGTTACCCTGGTGGAGATGCAGAAGCAGGTGCTGCCCAACATCCTCGACTACAACTGTGCCGTGCTGGTTCACCGCGAACTGCATGCCAACGGCGTAACGCTGTGTCTCGGTGAACAGCTCAACGCCATCGAGGGTGACGGCAAGGTGGAAAAGGTAGTCACCAGCAAAGGCTGCTACGCCGCCGACATGGTGCTGGTCTCCATTGGCGTGCGGCCAGTGGTGGAACTGGCCGAAGCGGCGGACATCAAACTGGGCCCCACCGGCGCCATCGCCGTGGACAGCCAGATGCGTACCAACGACACCGCTATCTACGCCGTGGGCGACTGCGCCGAGTCCACCCACATCATCAGCGGCGAAAAGGTTTATGTTCCCCTGGGCTCCACCGCCAACAAACACGGGCGGGTGGCAGCCAACAACATCTGCGGCCAGCCGGAGCGTTTCCCCGGCATTCTCGGTTCGCTGGCGGTACGGGTATTTGATATCAACGTCGGGCGCACCGGCCTGAGCGTTACCGAAGCGCAGCGCTGTGGCTACGTGGCCGAGAGTATGCTCATCTCCTCTCCCGACATTGCCCACCTTTATCCCGGCTGCAAGCCGATTATCATCAAACTGGTGGCCGACGGACGCAGCCGCAAGCTGCTGGGCGCTCAAGTAGTCGGCCCGGGCAATATCGACAAACGCATTGACGTTATTGTTACCGCCCTGAGCATGGGCGCCACTGTTGACGATCTGGCCCAGTTCGACCTGTGCTACGCGCCACCCTTTGCTGGCGCCATGGATGCCCTGCTGCAGGCCGCCAACGCCATGCGCAACAAACTGGACGGCCTGGTGGCCAGCATGTGTCCCAGCGAGCTGAGCCAACGCCTGAAAAACGGCGAGGAGATGGTACTGCTCGACGTACGCACCCCGGATGAGCACAAGGAGGTGCGCATCCCCGGCGCCCTGCTCATCCCGCTGGGGATGCTGCGCCAGCGCCTGGACGAGATTCCGCGCGACAAGCTCATCGTGCCGTTCTGCAAACTCAGCCTGCGCGGCTACGAGGCACAGATTATTCTGCAACAGGCCGGGTTCAATAACGTCTGTTATCTCGAAGGCGGCGTTCTGGCCTGGCCGTACGAGCTGGAAAAGTAAATTACAGCCCCCACAAACGCCAACCGCCCCGTTTCCAGCAGTGAAAACGGGGCGGTTGCTATCTATCCGACAGATCAACGCGCCAGAAACTCATCTCATCTGTTCCGGCAAACTGCGACAATTGCTCTGCCGCGATGCCCGCTGCCGTTTGGGCTGCTGCTGGCGGCGGTATTTTTCAAACAGGCTTTCCGGCTCGCGCAGCAACGCGTCCAGTTCACCGAGACGGCCCAGGATATACAGAGCGGTAATCCAGTGGCGTACCTGTACGCCACCGTCGCCCTGCTCCATTTTGTGCAAGGTCGGCACACTTACGCCGAGGCGGGCGGCAAACACCCGCTGTGCTTCGTTGCGGCGCAACCGCTCAGCGCGCAGGCGCTGCCCCAGTGCCGCCAGTGCCGCATCGACTTCGCTGATAACAACCATCAGAACCCCAGCCAAATAAAACAAAATTATCTTTGCATTATCGCCATTTTTTAGCGACAAAGCAAATAATAATTTACTTTATACTCTACAAGCAGCGGCGCAGATAGCGCCCGGTATGGGAGGCGGCGACGCTGGCCACCTGTTCCGGTGTACCGGTGGCGACTACGCTGCCGCCGCCGCTGCCCCCTTCGGGGCCGAGGTCGATGATGTGGTCGGCGCTTTTGATTACATCGAGATTGTGCTCGATAATCACCACGCTGTTGCCGCTGTCCACCAGGCGATGCAACACCTCCATCAGCTTGCGCACGTCGTCAAAATGGAGGCCGGTAGTGGGTTCGTCGAGGATGTAGATGGTGCGGCCTGTGGCGCGTTTACCCAGTTCTTTGGCCAGTTTGACCCGCTGCGCCTCACCGCCGGACAGGGTGGTGGCACTCTGTCCCAGCTTGATATAGCCCAGCCCCACGTCGCGGATGGTTTGCAGTTTGCTGTTGATGCGCGGGATATTTTCCAGAAAACGGCTGGCCTGATTCACCGTCATGGCTAAAACATCGGCGATACTCTTGCCCTTGTAATGTACTTGCAATGTTTCGCGGTTGTAACGGCTGCCACCGCACTCTTCGCACTGCACGTAGACATCGGGAAGAAAGTGCATCTCTATTTTA
>JAMOOS010000138.1 GCA_027065245.1 Desulfuromonadaceae bacterium
GAATTCTGCCTAGCTGACGCCGAAAGGATAAAAGAGCTGGAACGGACCACCAACCACGATGTAAAAGCGGTGGAATATTTTATCAAGGAGCGTCTAGGGGCGACATCCATGCAGGATATATGCGAGTTTATCCACTTTGCCTGTACCTCCGAGGATATCAACAATATGTCACACGCCCTGATGCTCAAGCAGGGGTTGCAGATATTAACTCCGCTGCAGCAGCAGATTGAGGAACAAATTGCCGCCATGGCGCGTGATTACGCCAGCGTGCCCATGCTGGCACGCACCCACGGTCAGACCGCTTCCCCCACCACCATGGGTAAGGAGCTTGCAGTGTTTGCCGCCCGGCTGCGCCGTCAGCGTGAGGCGGTGACAGCGGTTACCATTCTGGGTAAATTGAACGGCGCTGTGGGCAATTTTAACGCTCATAGCAGTGCTTATCCAGATGTGGACTGGCTCGGGTTTGCCCGCACCGTGATAGAAGATAAGCTTGGCCTGCAGCAGAATATCTTTACTACCCAGATTGAGCCGCATGATTACATGGCGGAGTTGTTTGATGCTTTGAGCCGTTGGAATACGGTACTGCTTGACTTTAATCGCGACATCTGGACCTACATTTCCATGGGATATTTCGGCCAGAAAACAGTAAAAGGGGAGATCGGATCTTCCACCATGCCCCATAAAGTCAACCCGATAGATTTTGAGAATTCCGAGGGTAATTGCGGCCTTGCTAACGCGGTGTTCGGTCATTTAAGTGCTAAACTGCCTGTTTCGCGTTTGCAGCGCGATTTAACCGACTCCACCGTATTGCGCAATATGGGCGTGGGTTTTGCCTATACCACGATCGCATGTGCGTCGGTGTTGAAAGGGATGGGTAAATTAAAACTTAATGCGGATAAATTGGCTGCCGACCTGGATAACGCCTGGGAAGTGCTGGCAGAGCCGGTGCAGACGGTGATGCGCAAGGCCGGGATAGAAAATCCGTATGAAAAACTTAAAGAGCTGACCCGCGGCCAGGCTATAACCAGAGAAACCATGCGCGAGTTTATTGCCGGACTTGATTTGCCCGCAGCAGATAAGCAGCGGCTGCTGCAGTTGACACCGGCCAGTTACACTGGTGTGGCGGCGCAACTGGTGGAACGGTTATAACGTAGCGCATAAAACAACAAAGGCGGCCCTTAAAAAAGGCCGCCTTTGTTATGCGTATACGTGTGAGCGCTGTTTTAGCTGGCGCCTTGCAGCGCTTTATATTCTTCCATGCACAACTCAAAATGATGGTGGGTTGAACGGGCATTGGCCAGATACACCTGCTTGATTGCGTCGTCTTCAATCGTTTCAGCCTTGGCGCGCAGCGCCTTTTCCAGTTCTTCCTCCTGTTCAATAGCCAGCTCCATGGCCTTGCGTTCGTCAAAACTGTCCATATCAGCCTGTTGCAACGCTTTCCACCACGAAGAAGACGTATCTGGTGCGGCGCTCATGAATGCTTCAAAGTCGGGAACGTCGGTGCCGGTGTAGATGTTGTAGAACATGTGGGCGTGCTGCTTCTCTTCGGCTGCAAGAATTTCAAACGCGCGGCGTGCCTTGTCGGTGGTCATTTTTTCTGCACCGTATTTATAAAAATCCATGGCATCCTTTTCGGTTTGCATGGCTTCTTTGATGGCTTTTTGTACTTCAGCTTGATCAGACATATTATTTTGCTCCCTCCATTAGATAGTTACACTACACCTGTAAGCGAGGCGATTGTATACAATTTCGGCTGTCGATGCAACTGCAATTACAGCAAATCCTTCAGCCAGCCAAAGGCGACAAAGGTGCCGATGGCCGAGCCCAGTGATGACAGAAAAAACACCAGCAGCACCCGGGTAACCCGGTTACGCCACCAGCCGCGTACGGTGGCAATATCATCGGCAACTTTTTCCAGATCCTCAACGGTTGGCGGGGAGATAAACGCCTGTACCAGCGCTGTTACAAATCCTGCGCCGATGGTTGGGTTGAGAGATGTGATAGGAGCTGCGACAAAAGCGCTTGCGATGGTGAGAGGATGTCCCCAGGCGATCAGAGTGCCCAAGGCAGAAAGAGCGCCATTGGCGATAATCCACGCTCCGGCGGCATCCATTATCCGGGCCCGGTCGCCAAAAAAGAATCCTGCCACAAACAGACCAACCACAACGGCTGGTATCAGCCATGGCAGTATTTTTGACAGGAGTGATTTGGGGGGTATGGTGCCCATTTCCGCTATGGTATCGGCATCGGGAAGATCGTCAAGGCAACGCTTGATGCCGGGGATGTGAGCGGCACCGACCACTGCGACAATTTTATCTCCCTCAGCGCGGTTTATGTGATAAGCCATCCAGGCGTCGCGCTCATCGACGAGAATGGACTTTGCCGCTGGCAGCAGTTCTCCCATCTCCTCCAGCATGGCAGAGAGATTGTCGCTGCTGCGCAAACGAGCCAGTTCTTCCTCATCAAGATCGGTTTGTTCAAACATGCCGGCTACCAGGGTGGCAAACAAATTGATTTTTTTCCAGAAACTGGTTTTGCGCCAGGCCCGCAGCAGGGTAGTGCGTATATTGCGATCTACCAGCGCGACCCTTATGCCGTTTTCTTCTGCGGTACTGGCTGCCGCCGCAAGTTCTTCTCCCGGTTTTACGCCGGTTTGCAGCCCCATCCGTTTCTGAAACGAAGCCAGTGCCAGGTTGGCCATCAAAAACGGTACCTGCCCGGCTTTGATAATCTGGACAATATTCAGTTTTTTCCAGCGATGCTGATCTTTGAGGGCCTCGTAGCGCTGCTGATCAAGTTCTACACAAACGCAGTCCGGTTGTTCTGCGAGGATGGCCCGGGTGACAGTGTCCACCGATTCGCGTGAAATGTGCGCGGTTCCGATCAGGACAATTTCACCGTTGTCTCTATGTATACGGTGGACATCTGATGATTCTGTTACCGGTTGTCCATCGCCGTCGATGGAGGAAGTGGCTGGTGCTGAAGTCATTATTCTTGCCGTTGGTTAATAGTTGCAACATAAAAAAGGCATCGGAATGGATTCATCCAGATGCCTTTTTAGAGCTCTCCACACCAACCGTGCTCCTGGGCCTCACAGCGAAAGCCATAAGGTGGGGTTCAAGTGTTACGCTTCAGGCGTCCCCCTGCGCGGGGGGCTGGCACACCACATAACAGGCGCGATCCCCGGTCGAAAAATATTCCGCGTGGACGTTTGGATATCACCTGTCGGGCAGAGAGCTGACAATTGAGCTGGTGGTTCGAGTATAGGAAAAAGGGGCGCTGGTAGCAAGGCTAAAGTGGCTGTTGCCGGTGAGAGAAGAACAAAAAAGGGCTGCTCTCCGCAGGGAGAGCAGCCCATGACATCAATCAATCACTTTTTGCAGATCAGTGCTTGAAAGCACCCCACAAAGCGTTCATCAGGTCGCTGCTGCCACCAGCACCAGGTGCCACGGCAACAAACTCGCCCGGATGTTCAACTTTGACCAGGATGTAACCGCCCTGATGCCCGACAACTTCAGCTTGGGTATCCTTGGTGTAGGCAGTTGCTCCTTCGGTCTTGGTCCAGATTTCAGCTTCCGCACCAGTGAAGGGCAGGGTGATGATAGAAGCCTCTGCGGCGCCTTCCTCTTTGTATTCGTACTTGAAGGTGTAGGCTTTAGCCAGGCCGCGGCCCTGCAGGTAGACATTCTCTTCGCCGGGGATGAAACCGCAGGCTTCAAGCTCGGGACGAAGTGCTGCCGGTACGTAGACATAGTGCTTGTCAGACCACGGACCGTTGATTACCTGGCGCTTGTAACTGGTTGCCAGCTCCTCAGGAGTGAGTGCGCCAGCTTCAACGCCGGGAATATCAGCGCCGGTCACAGTACCTTCGGTGGCCAGTTGGAACAGCTCCTCTGCGTGGTGATGGCTGAGTTCAAGCATCTCTTTGGCGGTGGCACCGACAAAGCGCAGACCGTTAGCCTGCATCGGTCGCAGGTAGGCAACTTCGCCGTCAACCAGGAACAGACCATTGGGGTTGGTTAACTCCATGTTGCCGGTTTCCTTGTTGTAGCGCATGAAGCGATTCTCGTCTTTGAACCAGGGCGGACACCAAGGGATAAAGACGATGTTGCGGTCGGTGATGCGGTGTGCGCCAGCTGTTGCGTTGGCACCGGTAGACTCGCCGTGGCAGTCGTTACAGCTCTTGGAACCAAGAGCTTTTTCCGCCGGTTTGATGGCGTGACTGTCGGAGAAGAAGTGCCCGGCGATGAACAGTACCGGATGGGGATCGGTTTCCCCTTCGGCTTTCAATACATCAACCAGAGCTGCCTGTACCGCTTTTACGTCTTCATCCCACCAGATGTCGGGGAACATATCGCCGGTGTGGTCGTAGAGCACATAACCATCGGGATACGCAGCGCTAGCTTTGATCACTACACGACCGACATAAGGATTGTGGGCGTATTCTGCCGAGTTGGCCGGAATCATCGCCATGGTCATGGGATCTATCATCCCTAGTTGCGCAGGACGTTTGAATGCCTTAATGACCGCGTTCAACTCACGAATATAGAGAATTTTTGCCCCGCCATAAGGCAGTTTTGACATATCCGCATCGGGCTGCGGATTAACATCAACCCAGGTCATGATGGTGACGGGATTGCCGGCAACAATCTGCGGATAACCGTTGATACCGTTGCCGTAATACAGCGGCAAATAGTTTTCATTTGGCGCTTGCGGATCAAACTGAATGGGTATTCCCATCTGCTGATATTGCCGGTAAGACAACTGCAGGAAATAATTCCAGAAGTCAAATTTGAAGTTGGTCGGCATACCGTTGACCAACAGGCCAGGATCTGCTTCGCCGTCCATGTTGAAATAGTTCACCATTTGCGAGACGAAATCCATGGACTGTGTACCAGCACCATCAGCATCTATGTGTTGGCAAACCATATTGAAGTGGGGAATGCCGTAGCCAGGAGATGTTCCATATACCGGTTGCAGGGCATAGGCCGGATCTGGGAACGCCATCGCTTTGTTATCGCCCATCGTGCCAGATGCCTTGTCGTACAGCGTATTGTAGCCCATCAGGTTGTCAAAATTGGTATAGTACCCAAGGGTGTCATCAAAGGTACGGAAACGCCATGTTTTACGATACGGTTGATGACAGCTCTGGCAGGAAATTTCCGCCATGTGACGACCGGTATTCTCACCGAATATCTCTTCGTGCTTTTTGGCCGGATTGGGGGCGTTACTACCCTCATTGCCAAGGTGACAGCCCTCACAGCTCTTGGGCCTGGAGTTAGAATCCAGGTCGTTGCGAACCATGTGTGCGGTGTCGACGCCTTTGAGGAAGTTGTGCTTATCCTCTTTTGTGCCGCTGGTACGCAGGTGGCAGCTGCCACAACTGAGCTTGCCGGTGGACATGTGGACGTCGAAACCGATAGCTTCTTTGTCGTCAGTCATGTTGAGGTAGTTACCGTTCTTTACCCAGTCAGCTGGCATGCCAAGCATGTAGGTACGACCACGGGTCCAGTTGCTGTTGCCGTGATCCTTGGTCATAACGTGGCACTGACCGCAAATCTTGTTCCATGCCGGGCTGTTGATATCTTCAGGGCCGCCGAACATCTCGTCCATGGGCAGTGCGCCATTGGCATCGAGATCTGCTACGTTGTAGTAGGCTTTGGCTATCCAATCGTTTTGGGTGTTGTCTTCACCGGTACGGATAATTTTGACATAGCTCACCGGCACTTTGTCGCCGTTGAAGTCCAGACCCATCAGATCTGCCGTGGGCATCATGTTAAAGAAGCTGGGCAAAATCTGGTGCAACAGCGGTTTGACATGCGCCATGGCACCTTTTTTTTCTTGCAGATCACTAAGTACTTTAACCATATCCGGTTGGCCAGTTGCCGGATCGATATAGGTTGGATCACCTTGCATGGCCATACCCATGGCCATTTGGCTTGCGTAATATACTGCACCAACCTGGCCGGAGTAAGGCAGGCCTTCACCCATGGCCATGGAGCCGTCAGCTTTGTAGGTTGCCGGGGCATTTTCGATAACACCGGCACGGACAAAGTCACGTACCGAAGCATCACAGCTATCCCAGTTGGAGTAGAAATTGCCCGGCTCGTAAGCGCGCAGGCCAAACGGTACCGGTAGCAGCATATCGCTGCCAGGCATGCGGAATTTGATCTGATAGGCATAGATGAAGTCGTTGAACATGATCTTCATCAGGTCGTTCATTGTTGCCTCAGCAGGCAGTATCCCTTTATCTTTGAAATACTGCAAAAAACCCATGAAGAACTGGCCGAGGAACTGTTGGGATGAACCAAGGCGCTGCATTTCGTCCATAACACCGTTGGGGTTGACGCAGTACTCAGGCTTGAGCATGCCAGTGTTCGGGTCCCAGATTTTAGCTACGTTCTGGCCGTACAGAGCGTAGGGCAGTTTTCCGCCACCAGCTTCGTACTGTTTTAATCCGTTTACCCACATCTGCATCATATTGCCAACGATCTCCTTGGGCAGTTGCGCCAGAGACATTTTGGCGGTAGGACGGTTCATGCGTTGGGCACCGTCGGTGTAGAACATAGCGGTGTCGTTCAATAGGCCGGTTTGTGTGGGCATGCCCAGAGAGATCTCTTGTACCTTGCCGTTGGCGTCACGCTTGGCAAAGATCATCATGCGTGGCCGGAATGGCTGTACTTTAAGGCCATCGGCAGCCGTATACGTGTATTTGCTATCCGGCTTGATGTGACACAATAAACAGTCCGCTTCCATAACACCGGATTTGCTCCAGTCATGAGGACGCGGCTCGCCGATCTGGCTGATAACTTCCTCAATACTGCTGGTGCTGTTGCCGTCATCGCCGTACAGCGCCTTAACCAGGTCGTCGTTATCGTAATCGTAGAAATCACGATCGTAGCTGTGAGTTGGTGTCAGGCTCAGATCGGTGAACTGAGTAACCTTGTTGTTTTGATCGACAATACCTTCAACGGGGCCGCCGCCGGGATGGCAGGAGTTACAGGTTGCCATGTGGTTCGGGGTGCCAACGTCGAAGAAATAGCGCTTGCCTTCTGAAGTAAATTCGTTGCCCTTTTGACCTCTAACACTTTTAGCCGCCAACTGGCGGTAGGAGGGAGGTCACCAGGCACCGTATTGCCCCGGACTGAGCAGGTGTCCGTAGGCGTTGGTGAGGTACTTTTGCAGCTCAGTTGTTTCACGAATCTCACTTACCCAGGTATCACTAACGCCCAAGGGGGCGTTGCCTTCGTGGTCTCGTTGGCTGACATCTGGTGTAGAGCCTTCGCGGAAGTGATAGGCCTTGGTGATGGAATCGTAGTCGTGGCACTTGCCGCAGGTCTGTTTGGGGCTATATGCCGGACCCTGTTTGTACACCGTACCGTTGGCTGCAGTGACGGTATCACTGTCACTGAGCTGATCAATAATTCTCTGCCCGTTGGCGTCGTACAACGTCACCGCCGGGTGGGCGAATACTGTCGCTGGTGCTACCAGCAACAGGGAGATGCCCATGATGGTTAACAGTATTCTTTTCATAAATACTCCTCCTGCTTCCTTTCTGTTAACGGGTTATGGAAACGCATTAATCTTTGCGCAAGATAATGGTGTTGTGACATTGCATACACTGGCCGGTTTCATGGCATACGTTGCAGCTGCGGAAATTGCGCATGGCGGCTTCGCCGTGGCCGTTTTCGCTGCTGTAGCTCATCCAGTTGGCCGCATTGTGTGAAATCGGTTTTTCACTGCGGTGACAATCGACACAGTAACCGGCATCGTGACAGTTGGCACACAGACGGCGGTTGTGACCGGCTTCCATGCCGTGGCCGCCAACTTTCCAGCCAAACACGTGATCACGCGGTTTCTGGGTGCGGTGGCACTTTTCACAGAACGCCTGGCGATCGGTGTGGCAGTAAACGCAACTGGTGTCGAGACGGCTGGCCTGGCCGTGACGGCTTTCCCAGTCCTGTTCGTGACTTTCAGGTGCTTTTTCCGCGGTTATCTCCTTGTGACATTCGGAGCATTCCTGCGGGCCGTCTTCTTTTTTGTGGCAGTCGAGGCACAGGGTCATCTTGGGTCCGTCGCCCAGATCGCCATCTTCGGCAATCCCTTTGTGGCAGGTGGCGCACTCGTAATCGCTGTGAACCTCATGATCAAAGATCAGATCTTTGTTGCCTTTGGGCTTGGCCTGCCGTTTCACTTCGTAGTCGTTTTTAGCCCCCTCAACGGTATGGCACATCAGACATTCCTCGGAAGGATTATCCTCGTCAATTTCATGACATTCCTTGCAGTTGTCCATGGAGGGAGCCACATAATTGCCATCATCGCAGGCAACGTGGCAGTCGTTGCAGCCAACTTCCTGCTCAACGACATGGAATTTATGGCTGAACTTGAGTCCGCTTTCCACTTTACATCCGGACAGTGCCAGTGTGAGGGCGAAAAGCAGGAATATTCCAGCTGTATACAGTACTTTTTTTCGCATAAGTTTCACCAGCCTCCCCGTTAAAATTCCTGATGTAAGGTCAGGGTCAGCGCACTGACATAGTCTACCCCGAGTTCATCCTCGAAGTAATCATCCTGATCATACTGATAGAGCACTTCAACCCATGAGTTGTCCATGTAATGGTACTTCAGGGCTGCTTCGTAGCGGGTTGCCGCCTCGTCCTCTATCCGACTGTTGACATCCTCACTCTTGTGATAGAAACCGGCGCGGATTTCAAATTTGTTTAATTCTTGACGCAGATCAGCGTAGTAGGAAGTAGATTCGCCCTCGTAGAACATGGAGCGATCTTCCTGCCAGAAGCTGTAGCCGGTATCGAGATGGAAACCCTTGAGACCCATGAACTCGTCGAGATTGATACCGGCGCTGTAACGATCGAAATCGGTGTTGTAGAGATCTTCTTCGTTGTCGTTGTTCAGTACCCGCTTGGTGTAGCGGCCATAAACAGTAAGACCTTTCAGTTGGGGAACAGGCTGGCTGATCTTGAGATCGTAATCGGTATATGCCTGTTCCTGCAGCAGGTACAAACTGGTCAGCCTGGTGCTGAGCGCGTTTTTGAAAGTGTAGGAATAATCGAACAGATAGTCACTATCGAGATCGACATCGTAGCGGTGGTAGATGCCGATATTGATGACGGTGCCGGTCTGTGGCAGCAGTGCCTGGGTGCCGATATCGAGAAAGCGCTCGCTGTCATCTATAAAGGCCAGGCGTGCGTAGGACTGAATATAATCGGTAATCTGCCAGTATAAGCCGCCCTCAGTGGAATTGTTGTCGGATAATACCCCGTCAAGAGTCAACGCCAGATTGCTGGTCGGGTGCAGCGCCAAGTTGTATCCGCCCACTTCATCACGGGTAAGGTCGGTGTAGTGGTGTACCAGATTGCCGCCAAAGGCACTGATTTCAAAACCGGCCCAGTCGGGACGACTGTAGCTGATGTGCAGGCCGTCAAAGTGAACGGTCTCGGCGCCGTAGGAGTACTGGCGACCGGCACGTACATTCAGACCGTCTACAAACAGATCGCGTTTTTCCAGATAAGCGTAGTAGGCTTCGAAATCCTGGCGATGATCGCCGCGACTGTCAGTGTAGTTCTGAAAAATGGAACCATCAGCGGTTCCATCAAGGTCTTTTACGTAACGACCCATGGCCGAGAAGGTGATGCCGTATTCTTCCCAGTTCATGTCGAGACCCAGGTGCTGACTGAAATCCTGGTCATCATCGTCGTCATTGAGAAAACCTTTGGGTGAATCATCTGACCATGCGTAGCGATACTCGGTTGTACTGCGCAGTGTCAAATCAACGTCTCCGAACTGCACCCCCCAGCTGGTGGTGGCCACCAGCAGACAGATGCACAGCAACGGCCAGGTCAGCTTTGCTGGCCGCCAGCTTCGGATTGCTAGTCCCTGCCTCTTCATTTCTGTCATTAAACCCCCCATCGATAACGTACAGGTGTTGGCGATTCTGCAGCGCAGACACCAAAACCCAGATCGCACCGTTCGAGCGCATACACTGTCAAACATGGTGTACAACCTGCCCTGACGGTGACTTCCTGTTTGCCTGTTGCAACTGTGTGCATTGGCACAGTTGCATTCTTCATATAGAAAAGCGCGTCGGGTGGAACCGACAACTTGCCAGTATAATAATAACTGTTCAGGTATTATTATTGACCCATCCAAGCGCAAACGCACGCATAGTACACCGCGACTTTGCACAAGTCAAACACCTATTTTATGTATTGAATTGTATAATTATTGACATATATTGGTAAGGATATGCATGTTTGTACTTACATTTGCCTCCTATGCCTGACGATGCAGAAGATATGCATATCCGTGTATGTTTTAGCCCTGCAACTTGGCCGTTACCATACTCAGCAGGTCAACAATCCTGGATGAATACCCCCATTCGTTGTCGTACCACAGCAGTACCTTGAGCAGGGTGTTATCCAATACAGTGGTGGAGGGAGCATCGAAAATGACTGAGGCCGGATTGCCGTTATAGTCGCTGGAAACCAGCGGCTCCTCGGCAAATTCCATGACGCCGGCCAAGGTGGTGTTGGCCGCTGTGCGCATCATGTTGTTTATCTCTTCTACACTGGTTTCGTGCTCGGTTTCTACCACCAGGTCTATAAGTGATACGTTTGGTGTTGGTACCCGCACGGAAAGACCGGTCAGTTTCCCCTTGAGTTGCGGCAATACAATACCGACAGCTTTGGTGGCGCCGGTGGTGGTGGGAATCATGGACAATCCGGCGGCACGGGTGCGACGCAAATCCTTATGGGGCAGATCGAGGATACGCTGATCGTTGGTGTAGGAATGGATAGTTGTCATGCTGCCGTGGACGATGCCAACGCTATCCAGCAGCAGCTTTGCTACCGGAGCCAGGCAGTTGGTGGTGCATGACGCATTTGATATTATGTGGTGCTGCGCCGCATCGTAGGTGTCAAAGTTGACTCCTTTGACCAGGGTAGCGTCAGCATCTTTGCCTGGCGCACTGATAATGACTTTTTTTGCCCCTGCCTTAAGGTGTTGCGCCGCCTGTTCGCGCTGACGAAACAAACCAGTGGATTCCAGTACCAGGTCGATGTTCATCTGCCGCCATGGCAGCTCGGCCGGATTGCGTTGCGACAGTACCTGTATTTTTTTTCCGTTGACCACCAGGCAGTCGCCGTCAGCAGAAATATTGGCGGCACAAATGCCGTGAACCGAGTCGTATTTAAGCAGGTGTGCCAGAGTGGCGGCATCGGTTAAATCATTGATGGCGACAATTTCAAAGGCGTCAACCTCGAGTGCCGCTCTGAATACGTTACGACCTATACGACCAAAACCGTTAATGGCAACTCTGGCTGACATGGCGTGTCCCTCCTTGTGTTGTTGTTGATTAAAACCAAGCGAAATCATACTGGAAGTACGGCTTTGACGTCAAGCAATCTAAGAATGTTTTCGCCCCTTATTAATTTAGTGTTCCGCTGTCGCGTTCCATGTTGTTATCGTGGCGCATAGCAGGCGGTGTGCCGCGGTTATTTTACTTGCTGAGCCGAGATATTTCGGGTATACAGCGGGGGGCACGGCAGCGGGTTGCCGCCGATTTCATGGAAGATCTGACACACTCCTAACAGAAGGTGATTATTTGCGCGTTTGTCAGTTGGCCAGCGGCAGCAAGGGAAATTCCATTTACATCGAAAGTGCAGCTGCGCGCATTCTGATTGATGCCGGTTTGTCGGCACGGCAGATAGATGCACGCCTGGCCGCCATCGGTGTTGATGGCGCAACTCTGGATGCGCTGTTTGTTACCCACGAGCACGGTGATCACTGCCGTGGCGTGGGGCCGCTGGCGCGGCGTTACAATCTGCCGGTGTATATTCATCCTGCCACCATGGAGCAGTTGCCGGGGCTTGGCGCTGTGCAGGCGCGTTTTTTTGCTGTTGGTGATGAAATCGTTTGCGGCGATATTCGTGTGTGTCCGTTTTCGGTAACCCACGATGCCGCCGCGCCGGTGGCCTTTGTGGTTGAGACCGATGAAGGGCGGGTCGGGGTGGTTACCGACCTGGGTGTTGCCACACGGCTGGTGGAGGAACGTCTGCGCTCGTGTCGGGTGCTGGTTATCGAAACCAATCACGACGAGGTGATGTTGCGCGACGGGCCGTATCCGTGGCAGTTGAAGCAGCGGATTCGTGGCAGGCACGGTCATCTGTCCAATGCGGCCGGGGCGGAACTGCTTGGCCGGTTGGCGTGGCACGGGTTGGAGGCGGTGTTTCTGGCTCATTTGAGCGAGACCAATAATCGTGCCGAGATCGCCCG
>JAMOOS010000139.1 GCA_027065245.1 Desulfuromonadaceae bacterium
ACTCGCCCAGCATCTCGTAACACAGGCGGTAACGATCCACCTTGAACGGATGGCACTCGCCGTAGGAATACTCGCTAAAGCGGCGGGAATATATCAACGCAAACGATTCTGACACCGTATCACCCCAAGTTTAGCCGATGGACGCACTTTTCATCATAATTGTCTTGATTATGACTGATGTTGGCGATGATTTCCAGCACTACCGCCGGACGATGATTATGCGATCGAGAGATGGCCATCGTCACCTTGTTTTACCCGCCGCCCTGTGATGTTACCAGTGGATACAGATACACCAACAGCAGCGCCAGAGCGATACCGGCAAGATTGGCTAGGCTGTCTTCAATACAGCCACTGCGCAGCGGACTGATCAACGGCTGCAACCATTCCGATACCAGTGCCAGCACCACCACCGCCGCCACGACCCGCCACAGATAGCGCTGCAACACCAGCCACGAGGTAAAAGTAAGCGCCGCAAAAGCGACAATATGCTCCAACTTGTCACCGTGCCGCACCAGCTCCGGCACCGGTTGCGGGCGAAACAGCCCATACCCCACCGCCGTCACTACCCCCAACCACAGCAGCCACAAAGCAACACTGTGTGCAATCTTTTTTTCAACCATACAGGTTGCCAGCCCCCGGTCTGGATAATGATAAAATTAAAAAGCCGGATCGCGGCCATTACAGCAGCACAATCCGGCTATGTCTATATCAGTTTGACTAAGAGGGAAAATTTTAGATAACCGTATCAGGGGTGCGGGGCAGGTTTTCCAGTGCCGATACATAACGCTGGTGATCATACCCGGCTCCGCTTTTGAGTACATTAAAAACCTCGGCCAGCACTACGCAGCCGATGAGATTTTTTGCCTCGGCTGGAGTATGTCCGGCGCGGATCAGTCTTTCGTATGTCAGTGCCGTTTCCGGCGGATCTTCACTTTCTATCTGAGTATCAACAACTTTTACCACTGCCACCTCGATACGCGGATCTATTTCCATAAATCGTCCCGTCAGTTCTTCGCCATCTGCTCCAGCAACTGTTCCTCATCGGGAAATTCACCGCTGGCTTTTTTAGAGTAGAGTAACTTACCGTCAACTACAATTTCATATGCTCCGCCACTGGAGCGGATAAGTTCGGCATCGACGTTAAAACGTTCTTTGATTTTTGCCGCAAAACTTGCAGCACGCGGGCTGTAATCTCACACTCCACAGTATTCAATTGATACTTTCATCGTGATTCTCCTTCGGTTAAAAGATAACAAAAACACTTATCAATAGCTAACCTATACTGAAAAAGAATAACGTGCAAGATAAAAAACGGCGTTCTAAACAAAAAAGCCCGCGACAAACGCGGGCTTTTATATTAATGCCAAATTGTGGCGGATACTACAATTTTACCACATTGGCCGCCTGGGGACCCTTTTCGCCGTCGGTAATTTCAAAGCTTACCCGATCACCTTCCGAAAGTGACTTGAACCCTTCGGCCTGAATCTCGGAAAAATGCACAAACACATCAGGGCCGTTATCCTGCTCGATAAAACCAAACCCTTTAGCGTCGTTGAACCATTTAACTGTACCTTCTGCCATGTTGCTACTCCTTTTCCTTAACGGGAAACACTGTTCATTTGGCCAACGCCAACCTGCGCTGACATCTGACCAAACTGGTAATAATGATGTTTAGTATCACGACAACACGGCAAAATGCAAGTTATTCATCATATAAACAACAATTTACGCCGCTTTTCCAACTGTTCTGGATAGAAACGTTCCCGTTACACGCTACCAGTCGAACCAGGCGGCAAACAGCTTGTGCCCTCCATACCAGCCTACAGCGGCACCGAAGCAGGAGGCAAAATAGGCGCCCATAATCCCGATTCCAGCCCCTATGTACCAGCCCAGATAACTGCCCAAGGTAGAAAAAATAAGCAACAATAGCCATCTCATAACAACAGTGCCGCCTAAATGGGCGTTATCTTGATGGTAACGCGCCGATTGATCTGGCGGCCCTGAGCGGTAGCGTTACTGGCAATGGGCTGGCTCTCACCAAAACCGATACAGGTAATCCGCTCCGGCGCTACGCCACTGGCAATCAAGATATTTCGCACTGAATTGGCACGATTTTCAGACAGACGCTGGTTGTAACTTTCATCGCCTGTGCTGTCTGTATGACCAGCAACCATAATTTTGGTTTTGTTAAATTCACTCAACACCTGAGCCAACTGTACCACACCACGCTGTGCCTCAGGGCGCAATATAAATGATCCGACATCAAACTGGTTGTCGCTGCGGAAGGTAACATACAAAATATTCCCCTGCCTTTCGATGTTAACCCCTTCCACTGATGCCATGGCC
>JAMOOS010000140.1 GCA_027065245.1 Desulfuromonadaceae bacterium
CGGCCGAAGTTGATTTTCCCACGCCACCTTTGCCGAGAAAAAATAGATTAATCGCCTGCTTCATCGTTAATTGATTTCGAGAACGGAAAATAGATCGGAGAGGGGGTTGGCTGCGGTGTCAATCTTGTCGATCATCAGGATTAGCTCCTCTTCCATCAGTGGCATCAGATCCAGCGCCACCTGGGCCGGTGGCGCTGGAATGCCGATCAGTGAACCCATAACCAGCAGAGCGAAAATATGCTCAAGCTCGCTGGTTTCATACTCAATGGTTTCCACCGCTTTGCTGCGTGCTGCTGTATCGCTGGTGGCGATAAAGGAGCGCAGCTTCTTCCATAGATCTGCCGTCATGGATATGCGCTCAGTTAGTTCTCATCTGCAGTTGTGGTGGAAAAGAATTTTATGATCCCTTCGACCACAATCCACACGGCGATAATGATAACGATGCCGTTAACCACCTGTAGCAGCAGATTGTGGCTTAGGCCGAACTTGGCTTGATTCATAATCACCGCCCACAGTGTCATAAACGACATGAACATTGCCGGAATGCCGGCAACCAACCATTTCAGCCCGCCGCGCTGTTTTAGATACAGGGTTATGACAATTAGTGCCAGGGCGGCCAGAGTTTGATTGACAGCGCCGAACAGTGGCCACAGTTTTAATGCACCTTTGCCGGTGGCACCACTGGCAAAAGCGAGAATAAGGGCACTGCCAACAGCTATTGATGTCGCCACATAGCGATTGGTGACGGGGGCGATTTTTAGGTTGCCAAAAATTTCGGCAATAATGTAGCGCTGAATCCGTGTTGCCGTGTCGAGAGTAGTGCCGGCAAACGAGGCGACAAAGACCCCCATGATGACCAGGGCTATCCCTTTGGGCAGGCCGGTTGCTGCGATCATATTTGCCGAGCCGTCAACAAAGGCGGCGATCTTTGAGCCTAGTCCGGCGGCGGCGGTCCACGACGAGTAGTGGGTATTCCATGCTGCTACACCGGTCAGTGTTTGTCCGCTTTCAAGATTGTAACCCATGCCGATACCAGCGGCGACGGCAATAATAACCAGGGTTGCCAGGGCGCCCTCCATCAGCATCGAGCCGTAGCCGACAAAAAGAGCGTCGTGTTCACTGCTCACTTGTTTGGCGGTGGTGCCAGACGAAACCAGCGAATGGAAGCCGGAGATAGCGCCACAGGCGATGGTGATAAACAGAAACGGCCACATGGGCGGTGCCTGGGGCGGATTTATTTGTATCGCCGGAGCCACCAATTGGAGGCCACCGCCCAAGGCGGCAGCGAATACCCCGGCAATCAACAGCACCATGGCCACCAGCAATTGGTGGGAGTTGATGAAATCACGCGGTTGCAGCAGGGTGGTTATGGGCAGAACCGAAGCGATAAAGGCATATATCAATAAAATTATAGTCCATACGCCTGTAGGCGGAATCCCCATGACTGACG
Source organism: Desulfuromonadaceae bacterium (assembly GCA_027065245.1). GTDB lineage: Bacteria > Desulfobacterota > Desulfuromonadia > Desulfuromonadales > Desulfuromonadaceae > Desulfuromonas. The sequence continues at coordinate 1,451 of JAMOOS010000140.1, forward strand.
GCATTTTTATCGGGACATAATAACCAAGTACCACGGTTATATACATCACTACCAGCGCGATGATAGACCAAGTGGTGATGCTTTTGCCTTTTTTGTAAACCATGTGTCCCAGGGTAACGGCGATAATGATCTCCAGCCATACCGGTAACACTGATGCTGGATACATGCTAAAGATAACCGCAATAACCAGACCGAATATCGAGATGACAATCCACAGTTCAAGAAAAACAATGATAAAGAAGAACAGTTTAGTACGACTGTTGATGTATTTGGCAGTGTATTCCGAGATAGATTTACCCTGATTACGCATGGAGATTATCAGCGCACCAAAATCGTGTACCGCTCCCATGACGACACTGCCGACGAATACCCAAATTAAGGCTGGTAGCCAGCCCCAGATGATGGCGATAGCAGGGCCGACAATTGGTCCGGTGCCAGCGATGGAGGTGAAGTGATGACCGAAGATTACCTCTTTTACTGTTGGCACATAATCGAGACCATCCTCCAACTCATGAGCTGGAGTGATATTGTCATCTGACAATTTGAAGATGTTGCGTGCAATGAAACGACCATAAAGGCGGTACATAATGATATAGCCGAAAAATGTGGCTACCATGAGTAGTAAAGCGTCCATAAAATTTTCTCCTTCAGCGATTTCCTGTCGTCAATAAAATGGCTGAGTACCGCACATGGCGGTTCCAATGGTAGTACCAACACAAAAGCCGTATAACCGTATGATATGATAAGCGGTTACACTTCGGGCTTGTATGCTGCAGTGACGTTACCCCTTTTCCTCTGCCAAAGTCAAAAGATAAGTGCTTGAGTATCTTCATTGGGAACGTCCAGCGGCGGCGTTCTTGTTTTAATGCTTTAAGCGCTGATCGATCGGTT
>JAMOOS010000141.1 GCA_027065245.1 Desulfuromonadaceae bacterium
CGTCACGCAGAATCTGATATTCCTTGTCGGTGAGGGTTTGCGCCGGAGCCACGGTGATGGAATCGCCGGTGTGGACACCCATGGCGTCAAAGTTTTCGATGGAGCAGATAATCACCACGTTGTCGGCCAGGTCGCGCATCACTTCCAGCTCGTATTCCTTCCAGCCGATGACCGATTCTTCCACCAGAATTTCGCTGGTGGGCGAGGCGTCAATCCCCGCCATGGCCATGGTTTCGTACTCCTGCCGGTTGTAGGCGATACCGCCGCCGGTGCCACCCAATGTAAACGACGGGCGGATAATAACCGGAAAACCGATCTCTTCGATAATGGCCATGGCCTCTTTATAGTTGTGCGCCAGCCCCGATTTGGGCACCGCTACACCTATGCGGTCCATGGCTTGCTTGAACAAGGTGCGATCCTCCGCCTTTTCGATGGCGGGCAGTTTGGCGCCGATGAGTTCCACGCCGTATTTGTCCAGGGTGCCATCCTTGGCCACCGCCACGGCGGTATTCAGTGCCGTCTGGCCGCCCAGAGTGGGCAGCAGAGCGTCGGGACGTTCCTTGGCGATGATCTTGCTCAATACCCGCGGCGTTACCGGCTCGATGTAGGTGCGGTCGGCAAAATCGGGGTCGGTCATGATGGTGGCGGGGTTCGAGTTGAGCAGCACCACTTCGTAGCCTTCATCCTTGAGCGCTTTGCACGCCTGGGTTCCCGAATAGTCAAATTCGCATGCCTGACCAATTACGATGGGCCCGGCACCAACAATAAGAATCTTTTTTATATCTGTACGTTTAGGCATTTATGTATCCTTGGCTAACGTTTTACTTGAAGTTTTGCATGGCAGCTACAAACTGTTGAAACAGGTAGTTGGCATCGTGGGGGCCGGGCGATGCTTCGGGATGATACTGCACCGAGAACGCCGCTTTGTCCGGGCAGGCAATCCCCTCCACGGTATCGTCGTTGAGGTTGATGTGTGTTACTTCCACTCCTGATGGCAGTGTCGCGGCATCTACGGCAAAACCGTGGTTCTGGGCGGTAATCTCCACCTTGCCGTTGGCACACTGCTGTACCGGCTGGTTGCCGCCGCGATGGCCGAACTTGAGCTTGTAGGTTTTGGCACCAAGGGCAATGGAAAGCAGTTGATGGCCGAGGCAGATACCGAACAGCGGCACCTTGCCGAGCAGGGCGCGAATGTTATCCTGAGCGTAGGTTATCGGCTCCGGATCACCGGGCCCGTTGCTGAGGAACACGCCGTCGGGACGCATGGCCAGCACCTGTGCGGCACTGGTGGTGGCCGGTACCACGCTGACGCGGCAGCCACAGGAGACAAAATTGCGCAGGATGTTCTGCTTAATGCCGAAATCGTAGGCGACCACATGCAGAGCGCCATCTTCCGCCTCTATCTGCGCATAACCATCACCCAACTGCCACACCCCCTGGCGCCAGTCGTACGGGTTGGCGGCGGTTACTTGCTGCACCAGATCGCGACCGACAATGGACGGCGCGCGGCGTGCCTTTTCCACCACGCTGGCGGCATCGAGATCGACGCTGGAAATCACCCCGGTCTGAGCGCCGTGATCGCGGATATGTTTTACCAGTGCGCGTGTATCCAACCCTTGAATGCCGACGATGTTGTGCTGCTTCAGATACTCATCCAGAGAGATCTCACAGCGCCAGTTAGAGGGGAAATCGCAACAGTCGCGCACCACAAAACCGGCCAGATGCGGACGATCGGATTCCACATCCTCGCTGTTTACTCCGACGTTGCCGATGTGGGGATAGGTCATGGTGACGATCTCACCGCAGTATGATGGATCGGTAAGAATCTCCTGATAGCCGCTCATGCTGGTGTTGAACACCACCTCGCCGCTGGTTTCGCCACTGGCGCCGATACTTTTACCGTAGAAGACTCTGCCGTCTGCAAGAGCCAGAATTGCTTTCATGCGCTGGGATACTCCTTGCTGGTTTATTGGTTCAAAGTATGTTTCTTACTGCCGCTCAAAGGTTATCCGGCCACCACAGATGGTAAACAGTGCCGCGCCGGTCATCTCCTGCCCCATGAACGGTGTATTGCGCGCCTTGGAACGGATATTGTTCTCTTCCACCCGCCACTTGAGGTCGCTGTCGATAACCGTCACATCGGCGGCGCCGCCTACGCTCAGGTTGCCACGCGCAATGTTCAGGGCAGCCGCCGGTGCGGCGCTTAAACATGCCACGGCGCGCTGCAGCGGGATAACCCCCTCATCCACCAGACGCAGAGTCAGTGGCAGCGCTGTTTCCAGACCGATAAGCCCGTTGGCGGCTACGCTGAACTCCACGTTCTTGTCGTCGATATGGTG
>JAMOOS010000142.1 GCA_027065245.1 Desulfuromonadaceae bacterium
GCAGCGTGGCTGGTGCCGGAAATTTTGCCGTGGTTGTTGATTTATGCTCTGCTTGCCCTGCTGTATACCCTGTTTTTTAAACATGTTGCCGTGGTTGATATTGTTGCCATAGCGGCGTTTTTTTTGATTCGCCTGCTGGCTGGAGGTGCCGCCTTTCATGTCCACGTGAGTGGCTGGCTGTTCGGCAGTGTGCTGTTGCTGGCATTATTTCTAAGTGGCGGCAAACGCCTGGGAGAGCTGGCCTCGTTGGGCGATGTAGCCGTCAGGCATCGCAGTTCATTGCGTTGCTATACCCGCCCCATGTTGTTGCGCCTGTTGTATGTGTGCGCAGTTACGGTGTTGTTTACCTATGCTATGTATTGTGTCAGCCATGGGATGCTGCTAAGCTCTGTGCCGTTGTGCGCCCTGGGTTTGTGGCGTTATATCCGGCGGGTGCGCCAGGGCTGCGACGGCGATCCCACCGCGTCGTTGCTTAGGGATCCGGTGTTGTTTGTGGTGGGGGCAGTGTGGCTGGTATTGGTCAGTCTCGCTGTGTATGCAGGTTAGCCGCTGCGGCGGCAGATATGGCATAAAATGATCAAAAGCTGGAAAAACAGTTTATTTGTCCAGGTATACGGTTTGTGCCCGGCGCGTCTGCAGCGCCGCTTTGGTCTGCTGCTGGTTTATATGTTACTGCTGGCGGGAGGGGAAACTGCAGTAGTTGGTTTGATTGCTTTTTATGCTGCTGCGGTGTCCGACCCTCAGGCCACTTTTCAGTTGCCACTGTTGCACAAACTAGGCGGTTACGCTTTGATGCAGCCGCTTCTTGATTCGCCACGGGCGCTTATCGGCTTGCTTAGTGTGCTGGTTATTGTTGCAGTGCCGGCAAAAAATATCTTTCGTGGTTTTGTTGTCTACCGTATTGCCCGTTACAGCGCCGCATTGGAGGCGGCGTTTGGTCAGCAGTTGCTCAGTGGAATTATGGCTCGCGATTACCGCTGGCATGTCAGTCAGAACAGCGCCGATCTGGTCAGTATCATCAACTGGCGTCATCACCTGGGCCGTGAGTATGTAAGGCCGTATCTGAATCTGGTGTGTGAAATGTGCATGCTGGTGGTGATGCTGGGTGGTTTGCTGCTGGTGCAACCGCAGGTGTCACTGCTGCTGATTGTGGTGCAGGGTGGTGCCGGGGTGCTGGTGTATCGGGCATTGCGCCGTGGTCTCGATCATAGTGCCAGTGGCTGCCGTGACTGCGAGATAGCCATCAACCGGCATATTACCCGCGCTATCCATGGTGTGAAGGATGTCAAAATAACTGCCACCGCGCACCGCTTTATTGTCGGCTTTCGTCAGCAGGCGCAGCGTTTTGCCAGGCTGTACGGACGCCAGCAATTCTGGCGCGAATCGCCACTGCTGGCACTGGAATCGCTGGGGTTTGTTCTTATTGCCGGCGCCATTTTGCTGATGCTGTTTGTGCTTGACTATTCCCCCCTTAAAACCACCGGCACTACCGCTTTGCTGGCGGTGGCGGCCTGGCGTACACTGCCGGCATTTAACCGCGTGGTTTCATCCCTTACCGGTATCCGTACGGCGCGGCCCTATGTTCTCTCGCTGTTGGAGACCTTGCAGTTTAACTATGCCAACACCCATGATGATGGGGAGATGGATGTGACGCCACTGCCGTTTAGGCGGGAGATAAGCTTTAACAACGTATCTTTTGCCTACGAGTCGGACAGCGCAGTGCTTGACAATATCAGTTTTACCCTGGCAAAGGGACAATCTCTGGGGATTATGGGGCCGTCCGGCTGCGGTAAAAGCACTCTGGTCGATTTATTGTGCGGTTTGTTGCTGCCCGATAGTGGCACCATCGCGGTGGACGGGCTGGCTCTTACATGTGAGAACGTGGTTGCCTGGCGGCGTAATATCGGTTATGTGCCGCAGTTTCCATATATTTTTGACGGTACTCTGGCGGAGAATGTCGCTTTCGGCGTTGTAAGTGATGCCATCGACACGGAGCTGGTGCTGCAGGTATGCGCCATGGCCGGCATCGATTTTCTGGCCCAGCTGCCTGACGGCATCTATAGTGAAATCGGTGAGCGCGGTGTGCGCCTTTCTGGTGGGCAGCGCCAGCGTGTCGCCATCGCCCGCGCTTTGTACCGCAAACCGGAACTGCTGATATTCGACGAGGCTACCAGTGCTCTGGATGAAGAAAAAGACGCCGAGATTCGCCGTTTACTGTGCCAGCTCAAGGGGGAACAAACTCTGGTGATAGTCTCCCACCGTCCCAGTACCGTAGCCGACTGCGATATGATGTTGCAGATGGCCGTTGCGTCAGAAAAGGTATAGGGGCTACGTGTT
>JAMOOS010000143.1 GCA_027065245.1 Desulfuromonadaceae bacterium
TAAGGCGGATAACCTGCGCCATGCCGCCGCCCACGGTTTTTCCACTGCCACCGATGTCGCCGACTACTGTGTAACCAAGGGCATACCATTTCGCGACGCTCACGAGATTGTCGGTAAAACGGTGCGTTACTGCATCGAAAACGGCAAGAGTATCGACGAGTTGACCGTGGAGGAGTTTCAGCAGTTCAGTCCTGCCATCGAGGACGATATCCACGATTTTGTTACCCTGGAGGCGTCGGTTAACGCCCGCAGCGCCACCGGCGGCACCGCGCGCAGTGCGGTGGCGGCGGAAGTTGTACGGGCGCTGCAGGAGCTGGACTGATGCAGTTGAGCCGGGTGGTATGGCTGGTTGTGATTGTGGCCGTGGTGCTGGCTGGCTGCGGTACGGTTGGGCCGGTAAAACCGCTGAAAAAGGCGCTGCCCAAGGCGGTGGATAACCTGGCACTGCGTCAGTTGGGTACGGCTATGGTGCTGAGCTGGGAAGCACCGACGAAAAATCAGGATGAATCCCCCGCCACCGATCTGGCCGGCTTTGCCATCTATCGTGCCAGTTACGATGCCGCAAACGGTTGTCCTCAGTGCCGTGAGCCGAAGAAGCTGCTGCGCAAAATCGACCTGGCCTGGTATCGCAGCAGTCATCCCGACAGCAAAAGAGTCTATCTGTGGGATGAGGATATCGATCGGGTCAGCGGTTACCGTTACAAAGTGGTGCCGTACAACAGTGGCGGTGAATATGGAGCTGCGGCTACGGTATACCGGTGCAGTTATCCACTGCCGCCACCGCCGCGGCAGGTGGTCGCCAGTGCCTTGGATCGTCAGGTTCGTCTGCGTTGGCAGGCCGCAGCTCAGGTGTTCGGGTACAATGTGTACCGCTGTGGCGCAGATGGCACGTTTACGCCGTGGCCGCTTAACCACCGGGTGCTGCACCAGCTTGGCTTCGACGATTTTCAGGTAGAAAATGGTCACAGCTATACCTACGCGGTGCGCAGCGTGGTCAATCAAGCCGGTGTACGGGTGGAAAGCGCGCTGTCGACAGCGATAACGGCAACGCCGCATCGCCCCGAATAGCGCCCGGCTTTACAGTGGTATACACGTGTGTTATCAGATAGTTTATCAGCATGAATTTGTCTGGAGGAGGACAAAATGATTAGAGGTTCCATGGTTGCCATCATCACCCCGTTCAATGACGATGGCTCGGTAAACGAAGAGCAGTTTCGCCAATTGGTTGAGTTTCAGATTGAAAACGGTACCGATGTGATCGTGCCCTGTGGCACCACAGGAGAGTCGGCTACCCTCGACTATCGTGAGCACGATCAAGTGATTCGCGCCTGTATCGAGCAGGTGAATGGCCGCGTGCCGGTGGTTGCCGGTACTGGCTCCAACTCTACCGCCGAGGCGATAGAGATGAGTCGCCACGCCAAGGAAATGGGCGCCGACGGCCTGCTGCTGGTGAGCCCATACTACAACAAACCATCGCAGGAGGGGTTGTATCAGCACTACAAATCCATTGCCGCGGCGGTGGCATTGCCGCAGGTGCTGTACAATGTGCCGGGACGTACCGGCATGAACATGACTGCTGACACCGTTATCCGTCTGGCGGAGATCGACAATATCGTCGCGGTAAAAGAGGCATCGGGCAATGTGACCCAGGCCGGGGAGATTATCAGCAAGGCCGGTGATAAAATTGATGTGCTTTCCGGCGACGATTTTCTTACCCTGCCGCTGATGGTGTGCGGTGCCAAAGGGATTATCTCGGTAACCGCCAACATTATGCCCAAAGAGGTGAAAGCCATGGTTACCGCCATCGAAGAAGGGCGCTGGGACGATGCCCGTGCCATGCACTTGCGCATGCTCGACATCCACAACGCCATGTTCATCGAATCCAACCCGGTGCCGGTAAAAACGGCGCTGGCGCTTATGGGTAAATGCACTGCCACGCTACGTCAGCCCCTGGCGGCGCTGTCCGCTGCCAGCCTGGAAAAACTAAAAGGAGTAATGGCTGGTTACGGTTTGCTGTAATCGGCTTTGCGCCGGCTGAGCAGTTTGCGCACCCTTCTTATCCGGAGGGTGCGTTTTGATTATTGTTCGGCGTTGTTGTACCCATTCTTGAATCAAGGAGAATTGATACCATGTTAAATATCGCCGTTACAGGTGCCGCCGGACGGATGGGTGGTTTTCTTATCAAGGCTGTTACCGAGGCCGAAGGGCTGAGCCTTGCTGCTGCCGTGGAGCGGGACGGTCACGCCATGATCGGTCAGGATGCCGGGCTGGCTGCCGGCTGCGGAGAACTGGGGGTGGCTATCAGCGCTGATCTGGAGCAGGCGCT
>JAMOOS010000144.1 GCA_027065245.1 Desulfuromonadaceae bacterium
AATCGTTGCGGGGCTATATCTCCCCGTTGCGGATGATGCCAGCGCAGCAACGCTTCGAAGCCAAGTAACTGCTTGTTCTTCCAGTCCACCTGCGGTTGATAGCAAACACTCAGTTCACCGTTTTTGAATGCGCGGCGTAAACCATTTTCCAACTCCAGCTGTTCACTAACAGCATCGTTCATACTGGCGGAAAAAAATTGAAAACTGTTGCCGGGCTGATTCTTTGCCGCGTACATGGCAATATCGGCATTACGCATCAGCTCAGCGCTGTTTTCACCATCCTGAGGATAAACTGCCACGCCAATACTAGCAGAAACCACCAGGTCCCGCCCATCTATATGGTAACTGCGCGATAGCTCACCGAGCATCTTATTGGCTATGGCAGGCAGGTTTTTTACACTGTTAAATCTACTGAGGACAGCAACAAACTCGTCACCACCCAGGCGCGCGGCGGTATCGTTGCCACGTACAGAATCCTTCAGGCGCTGGGCTGCGGCAACCAACAGTTGATCGCCTACATCGTGCCCAAGGTTGTCATTAATCTTTTTAAAATCGTCCAGATCCATGAACATCACCGCCAGATGATGGTGGAAACGGCGCGCCTCAGCCAGGGCATGCTCCAGACGGTCGTGCAACATGGCGCGATTGGGCAACGAAGTAAGGGCATCGTAGTATGCCAACTGGTGAATTTTTTCCTCAGCCTGGCGCCGTTGGGTTACATCGCGAAATATCCCGCGCAGACTGTCCGGCTCATCGTTGAGGTAACTAATACTTACGTTGCCCTCCAACAGCACCCTGCGCCCGTCCTTGGCCATAAAGGTCACCTCTGCCGATGCGGTGTCTTCACCATCGACGAGGGATTTTATCCGGCGTCGGCAATGAGGCTGGTCTTCGGGCACGATAATATCGAAAATGTTGAGGGAAAACAGATCTTCGTCGCTATATCCCAGCGTCCGCTTCCAGGCGCTGTTGACAAACAGCACCTGTCCGTCCAGCGTCACCGACTGAATAAGGTCGGAAGCGTTCTCAAACAGATCATAATACTGCTGGCGCAAGCAGGATTGCTCCTCAATGGCACGTTTCAGGCGATAATGCCAGCCGCCGCCGATAAAGCCGATCAACACACCGTAAAGAGCAGGCGGCATATAACCGGACAGCCTGGACAGATCGGCTCCAATGGCCATTTTGGAAAAAATGGACAACAGCGCCAACAGCAGCGCACCCGTAAGGGGAAACACTACAAAACGCACCAACGCCGACCGCCATGTTGAGGTGTTGAAACAGTGCATAGCAAAAATAACTAACGCAATAAAAGGATTACAACCTCCATCTTAAAAGTACTTTATCCCAGCCATTTGCGTTTGTCAAAACAAACATCTAGTTAAGCAGAATTAAAACATAAACAAAACACTACCGCGCTGGTGGAGTATGACAATCGTCAGCAACTCTGAAGGTTTGCAGCAAACCGGCAAACTCATCATCATTTAACTGTAGCGGCGGCATAATGGCAACGGGACGCAACTGTCTGGGGTTGCGCAGCCAGCGTTGCAGCAATTCGGCATTCCAATGCCGTTCAGCGTTTGCAGGATAAAAGCGGCTGAACAAACCGGACAAATTCGGCCCGTTGCGGCCTGTGCCCAGGCCGCCGTACTGCGCGCTGAGAACCTGGTGACAGCCACCACAGTGCCGCTCAAACGGGAGCTGAGCCACAGCATTATCTGCGGTAAAATGCACCACCAGCGGCGGCTGTTCTGATCCAGCTACGCTGGCATACGCTCCATGCAGCAGATAACTTACCAGGCTGTCAACATCGTGAGCGGGCAGATTGAAACGTGGCATCTGTTGCGCCGGTTGCCGTAACGCCTGGCGCATTTGCGCCACGTCAAGAGTTCGCACAGCGCCATCGAGGTTCTGTGCCAGGCGGTTACCTGCGCCACCTACCACATGGCAGCGCCGACACGCCAGCAGTTCAGCCAGATGAGCGCCGCTATGTACCGACTGTGAACTCTCTGAGCGAAAGTCGGCACAGCTCGGCGGCACCAAATTGCGGTGCGCCAGATCGCGGCGACTGGTGGCGGCACTGCCAAAATGGCACCAGCTACATTCGTGCCCGGCGGTATCAGCAGCTCGGCACTGACCATGGCAGTTGACGCAACTGTTAAAAGCTGCCGCTTTGACATTTCCCGCCGGCAGCAGCAGCGCCAGCACTATCAGCCAAACCACACCAGCCCCCAGTTCTCACCACGCAAAAACAGCGCTACCAGGGTAAGCCCCAGAATTATCACACTGCAGCCGATTACCAGCCAATTAACAGCTTTTTGATCA
>JAMOOS010000145.1 GCA_027065245.1 Desulfuromonadaceae bacterium
CCGGTGCCGGTAAAAACGGCGCTGGCGCTTATGGGTAAATGCTCTGCCACGCTACGTCAGCCCCTGGCGGCGCTGTCCGCTGCCAGCCTGGAAAAACTAAAAGGAGTAATGGCTGGTTACGGTTTGATTTATCCTAGACCTGCATAGACGAGTCGGCAGATTTAATAAAAGCGTCGCAGCTGCTGTGTTTGGTTGCGGCGCTTTTTGCTGATTATTTTTGCACTGGCTTGTGGTGCTGCCAGTGCCTGGCTGGAGGAGAAAAATGGCATCATTATGACCATCATGCCGACACGCCCTGATAAGCCGTGAGTAATGCGCAAAAGGTATGTCGGTTTTACTCATCAAATCTGATAGAATGGCAGCAACGTAATAAAAGGAAGAAGTATGAGTAAATTGACATGTGTAGAAATATGTGCTGGAGCTGGCGGTCAAGCGCTGGGTCTTGAGATGGCTGGGTTCGAACCAGAGGCACTTGTTGAGATTGAAAAAGCTTGTTGTAATACTCTCCGAGTGAATCGCCCCGAATGGAATGTTGTAGAGGGAGATGTGAAAGAATTTAGCGGTTCACCATATTATGGGGTTGATTTGCTTGCCGGAGGTGTTCCGTGTCCACCATTTTCTAAAGCGGGTAAGCAACTAGGGAAAAATGATGAACGGGATCTATTTCCTGAAGCGTTGCGCCTAGTTGATGAAATCAAACCCAAAGCAGTGATGCTTGAGAATGTAAGAGGTTTTTTAGATGCTGTTTTTGAGGATTACCGTTTTAATCTGAAAAAACAACTTGAAAAGTTAGGATATATTGCTGAATGGCGGTTGCTAAACGCATCAGATTTTGGTGTATCTCAGCTTCGGCCAAGAGTTGTAATCGTTGCCATAAAGAAAGATATGGCAGATTTTTTCTTTTGGCCTGAAATAAAACGGCAGAACCCTAAAACGGTTGGTCAGCTACTGAAGGATCAAATGGCAGCCAACGGCTGGAAAGGGGTAAATAGCTGGGTTAAGCAAGCTGATGATATCGCCCCGACAATAGTTGGCGGTTCAAAAAAACATGGTGGCCCTGATTTAGGTCCTACGCGAGCAAAAAGAGCATGGGCAACTCTAGGTGTTGATGGGAAGGGTATAGCGTATGCGCCTCCAGAAAGAGATTTTGTGGGTATGCCGCAACTTACAGTTGAGATGGTAGCAAAGATTCAAGGATTTCCAGACGATTGGCGTTTTACGGGTAAGAAAACGCCTGCTTATCGACAGGTTGGGAATGCATTTCCACCACCAGTTGCCCAAGCAGTAGCAAAGAGTATTTACCTTGCACTATCACAAAGTAGATTGTTTTCAGTAGCAGGATAATAGTTGTGGCGAAAAAAGTTGGAGCAAGAACAAAATTGCGGCAGCATTTTTTATCAAACATCGGCAAAGTTATGAGTTCTGATGAATTGCGAGAAGTAGCCGGAGGGATTACCGAGTGGGCGCGTAGGGTCAGGGAATTACGAACAGAGGAGGGTTATCAAATTCAAACTCATAATGATCGTAGTGATCTGAAACCAGGTCAATACCTCCTGGAAAATCCAAAGCCGCAACATGCTTTTGAAAGGGCGATATCAAAAGAAACAAGAGCTTTTGTTCTGGATAGGAATGGATTTACATGTCAAATGTGTGGAGCAGTGGCTGGTGAGCCTCATCCATACGACTTATCAAGAAAAACACGATTGCATATAGGTCATATCGTAGATAAATCACAAGGTGGTACAGATGATGCCTCGAATCTTAGAGCGCTTTGTTCTGTTTGCAATGAGGGGGCATCAAACCTGACACTTGAAAGACCATCCGCTCAAAAATTACTGATCCAGGTAAGAAGAGCCAAGGGTGCTGATCAGTTAGAAGTGTTAAAATGGCTTGTGCGAAAATTTCCTGCACAAGCTCGAGGGTTTCTCGATAGTTGAGTGACATAAAAATAAGCTTTGCTTGCTCATGGCATCTACGTTGTATGTCGTGTGGTTATCAGCGTGCCATAACTGTTATGTTTATTACTTGTTTGTGTGTCAGCTGGCCACTGCAGCTATTGGTGCCGCGATAACTTACTATGGCGGCATTTTTAGGGGCTGTTGTCATAAGTTGTTGACGAGGAGATTGATTGTTTATGTTAAATATCGCCGTTACAGGTGCCGCCGGACGGATGGGTGGTTTTCTTATCAAGGCTGTTACCGAGGCCGAAGGGCTGAGCCTTGCTGCTGCTGTGGAGCGGGACGGTCACGCCATGATCGGTCAGGATGCCGGGCTGGCTGCCGGCTGCGGAGAACTGGGGGTGGCTATCAGCGCTGATCTGGAGCAGGCGCTGGCCGGTGCCGATATCCTCATCGATTTCACTTTTCCCGAAGTTACCCTGGCCAATGCCGCTATATGTGAAAAGCTGGGCAAGAAAATGGTCATCGGTTCCACTGGTTTTACGCCACAGCAGCGGGACGAGCTGGAACGGCTGACGCCGGGTATCGCCGTGCTGCTGGCGCCGAATATGAGTGTCGGGGTAAACGCTTGTTTCAAGCTGCTCAAGGAGGCGGCGCAGATCCTCGGCGACGGTTTTGATGTGGAGATTGTCGAGCTGCATCACAACAAGAAGAAAGATGCTCCTTCCGGTACCGCCGTACGCATGGGCGAGGTGGTGGCCGCTGCGCTGGGGCGTGATTACAATCAGGTGGCTAACTATCATCGCGAGGGGATGTGCGGTGAACGCAGTCATGACGAGATCGGTATGCAAACGGTGCGTGGTGGCGATATTGTCGGCGAACATACCGTTTATTTTATCGGCATGGGGGAGCGCATCGAAATTACCCACCGCGCCATGAGTCGCGAGATGTTCTCGCGCGGGGCGGCGCGTGCCTGTCAGTGGCTGGCTGGTAAATCGGCCGGAATGTACGATATGCAGGATGTCCTCGGCCTGCGCTAAGCAATTTGTTAACCCAATCTGAAGGATAAGTTTTATGGCTCGTTTGAATGATAATTACCTTAAATTGCAGGCTGGCTATCTGTTTCCTGAAATCAGCCGCCGCGTAAATGAATTTACCAGCGCCAATCCCGGTGTGGAGATTATCCGCCTCGGTATCGGCGATGTAACCAAACCGCTGGTGCCGGAAGTGCTCAAGGCGTTTCACGCCGGTGTTGACGATATGGCGGCGGAGCAGAGCTTTCACGGTTATGGCCCGGAACAGGGTTACAGTTGGCTGGCGCAGACCATCATCGACAAGGCCTATAAACCACTGGGGGTGGAACTGGAGACCTCCGAGGTGTTTATTTCCGACGGCTCCAAGTGCGACAGCGCCAATATTCTCGATATCTTTGATCTGAGCTGCAAGGTGGCCATCGGCGACCCGGTTTATCCGGTGTACAACGATACCAACGTGATGGTGGGGCGCACCGGCGCGGCGGATGAAAACGGTTACTACGAGGGTATTGTCTACATGCCCTGTACCGAGGAAAACGGCTTTACGCCGCAGTTCCCCGCCGAAAAGGTGGATATCATCTATCTGTGCTTTCCCAATAATCCTACCGGCACAGTGGCCAGTAAAGAGCAGCTCAAGGGCTGGGTGGATTACGCCCGCGCCAACGACGCGGTGATTTTGTTCGACGCCGCCTACGAAGCGTTTATTACCGAAGCGGGCATTCCCCACTCCATCTACGAGATTGACGGCGCCAAAGAGTGTGCCATCGAGTTCCGCAGCTTTTCCAAAACCGCCGGGTTTACCGGAGTGCGCTGCGGCCTTACAGTGGTGCCTCACGCTCTGGCAGGCACTACTGCCAGTGGTGAAAAGGTGTCGTTCAATCAGTTGTGGAACCGGCGGCAATGCACCAAATTCAACGGCGTGTCCTATCCGGTGCAGAAAGCGGCGGCGGCTGTTTATTCAGATGCCGGCTGGGCGCAGGTTAAAGAGGTGATCGACTACTACATGGGCAACGCTGCCATTATCCGCAAAGGGTTGCAGGCGGCGGGTATTACCTGCTACGGCGGAGTGAACGCGCCGTACATCTGGTTGAAAACTCCCGGCGGCATGACCAGTTGGGATTTCTTCGACAAACTGCTCAACGAGTGCCACGTTGTCGGCACGCCCGGCAGCGGTTTCGGTCCCAGCGGCGAAGGCTACTTTCGCCTCAGCGCCTTCGGCGACCGCGCCAATGTGGAAACGGCGGTGCAGCGTATCGTGGAAAAATGGGGTAAATAACCCGCTAAAGGCCCGGCTTGATGCCGGGCTTTTTTATGTGGTGCCACCGCCGACGCAAGGATAAAACACTATCCCCACCCGGTTGATGTGTTCCAGCAAGGCCGGATTGTCGATGGCGTTAAAGAGTGACAGGTCTATCTTGTAGGGGAGCTGCAGCTCGTCCAGGTCGGTTTCTATCTGGGACAGAAGTGCCAGATTAAGGCGATCGCCTGTCAGTGTCAGGTCGATATCGGAGCCGCCGCGATAATTGCCCGTAGCCCGAGAACCGTACAGCAGTGCTTTTTCCAGTGCTGGATAACGGGAGAAAACCTGCCTGATGGCGATAACATCACTTTTTCTCAGTCCAAAGCACATATTGGGTCAGCTGCTCTCTTCCTGTTGCCGCAGTTCAAGCATTTTATCTCTGAAACGGCTAAATGCGGGGCAGAATTGCTCTTTTATGCTGGCTATCAGTTCTTCAGCAGTTGTTTCGTTATAGGTGTGGGAGCTTTTGTTGCGCCCGGTTATCATTTCCATCCACACATGACCGTCGTCGATCAGGCCAAGGTTAAACGCTTCCCGGCTGGCATCGCGAGAGCCGTTTATGGCCCAGTTTCCCTGATAGGCAAAAAAATCCTTCATTACCTTCCACGCCAGTTCGTGGGTGAACTCAAAGGCCTGTATCAGCCCCTGTTTCTCCAGATTGCTCAGTTCACGCTGGTGAGCAAGTGTTACGGCATCTTCCAGTTGCTGCAGGGCGTGGCAGTAGTTGTCGAGGCGTTGTATCCAGCGTATATCCTGTTTTTTCATGATCTGGTTTCCTGTTTGGGGTGTCTGGAGCTGCTCTGCCTATTCCAGAGTAATATCCACGCGTGGTTCGCCGCTGGCCAGTTGGTTGCCAGCGCGGCACAGCAACAGTTGTGACGGTTTGACGGCGGCCAGCCGCAGCAGGGTATTTTTGACCGCCAGCGCACGTTTGTGCGCCAATGTGCGTATCTGCCTGGCGGTGAGGGGCGCGGGGGCGGGTTGGCCTGGCGCCGCTTTGGCGTTATCGGCACTGGTTACCCTGCCGCACAGAGCCAGGGTGAGTTGCGGCCTGTCGCGCAGCAGCGCGGCAATGCTTTGCAGGTACTTGGCTGTGTCTGCGGGCAGTTCGGCACTGCCGGGGGGGAAGGGCAGCGGTTTGAAGGTCAGATTGCCGCCGATGCCGATCATCTCACCGGCACTGGAGAGGATGCTGAAGGGGGCGAGGGTGAGCATCAGGGTCTTTTTGACCGCCGCGGCCAGCGCCACACGCATGGCCGGGCCGAGGCGGAAATCCGGTTGGCTCAGATCGCCCTGCACCGGCAGATCGAGGGTGATATCGCCGTTGCCATCGCGCAGCAGCGCCAGAGCCATGTCTAGCGGCATGCCCAGATTGTCCTGCGCCCGTTGGGCGGCAGCGGCAGTGAGAGCAACCATCTTGAGGCGATGCAGATTGACTGCGTTGCTCATATTGAGCCTGTTGTTGCTGATGGGGGCTTTGAAATCGATGCTGAACTGTCCCTGTTGAATGCCCAGCCCCAGGCGTTGTTCGGCATAAGGGGAGACCATGGGCAGATTGAGGTTGTGGATATAGCCGTGCAGGTCGGCGTTGACGCTGGCGGCATACGGGGTGAGATCCCCTTGCAGTTGCACTGCCCCGTGATTGCCGATAATGGATTCATACGCAATTTTACAGCGTCGCTGCGGTTGGTGGCTGTCGATGCCGGTTACAGTGAGGGCGATGTGCTGCAGTGGTATGCGTACTGGTGTCGGGGTGCTGAAATCGGCGAAGTGCAGCGACGAGTTGTTCAGGTGTATTGTGCCGATGGTTAAACCGGGCTTTGCAGTTGCTTCGGGTTGATCTGCTGTTGTCTCTGTATTGACGCTGTCATTGGTGTTGGCACCGTTCTGGTCGTTATTATCAAGCCAGGTGCTTATATCCATGATGCCGTCGCCGCTGCGGCTGATGCCGATGGCCAGTTCATCTAAATTGATGCTGTCGATGGCAATATCACCACCGGCTGTGCGGCTGAACTGTTTTAGCTGTCCCTGGCGCAGGGCTACAGCGTAGTCTGGGGTGGCGTTGTCGGGGCGTTGCAGGGCGCGTAACCCGGTGACATTCAGGGTGGCAAAACGGTTGGCGGTGGCGGTAATATCCAGGCCGGTAGCGTCGAGCGTGGCGAGTTGCAACATATGGCGCTGGCGGCGTTGGTCGTCAATCTGGACGGCGCGCAGAGCAATATCGCCGTTTATGTGCAGTGCGCTACCGGTGCTGTTATTGCTCTCGATTATCCCGCGCCACTGGCCGTGTTGCGCATCAATTTTCAGTGCTTGTTCCGGTAGCCGGGCCGATAAAGCCGTGATGGTCAGGCTGTTACTGATATGCAGTTTCTGTTGTTTTGCCAGATCAAGAGTTAGTTTCCCTTCCCAGTTAAAATTGCCGTTATCCAGCCACAAGGCGGTTGTATTGGCGTGCAGTTTTTTACCCGTTGCAGTGCCGTTTATGCGCAGATTAAGTGGGTGCTGTTTATCGCGCCCGATTAGACTCAGGTGCAGGTCGGTGGATAGATGGCCGCCTGCTTCGCCGATACCGTAGTTACCGAGCAGGGCGGCCACGCTGGCCACAGCGAATTTGTCGATTTTTATCCTGCTTTCCACGCGCAAGCGGCGGCTGAACGGTTGCAACGCGCCATCTATAACCAGCGGATTACCGTTAACGCTGATATCGGCATGAACAGGGCCGGGCTGCTCGGCCTGCCAGCTTATCAGCGGTGCCAGTTGCAGTTGATTGATGGCGATGTTGCAATGGTTGTTGCCCGGGCGATAATCTATGTTGAAGTTGGCGATGGAGATATCACCGCTGTTGATCCCCCACGGCGTGTTCTTTTGCGCAGAGGCTTTGCTTTGTTGCTGTGCCGCAGCCAGGGGAAATCCGGCCACAGTTATTGTATCGTGAGCTGGATTGTCGATGATAACGAGGCCATTGCTCAATTGCAGTTGTTTAAGACTGACATGATGCTCAAACAGCGGCAGATAATCCATTTGCACTCGCAGCAGTTTGGCACACAGCACCGTTTCGCCGTGACTGGTGACCTGCAGATCGTGGACGGCCACGGTGCCGGTGAATATATTTATATCCACATCAACGATGTCGGCATGTATTCCCTGTTGCTGGTTCAACCAGCGTTCTGCTGCGTGTCGAGCAATTTCTGGTAGAGAAATTACGCCAATAAACACTATGGCAACTGCTGCTGCAAATACCTTGCGGCGGCGGTTAAAACGTTGTGATGAAAGTTTCTGTTCTTTTATTTGTATTGAATTTGTGTCAGATTGAGATGTTGCCATAGTCAATATCCCCGCTTTTGAACAACTGGTGCGCAAATAGTAGCGCAGTTGCTGCGGGGCTGCAAACATATCTACTGAAAGGTGATTGTGATGGAAACATTCAAGGCGTTGCAGGTGTGCAAAAGTGAAGACAAACAGTTCAGTCGCGCCATTGTAGAGCGCAGTATAGACGACCTGCCTGCCGGTGAGTTGCTTATCCGGGTAGAATATTCATCGCTCAACTACAAAGATGCGTTGTCGGCTACCGGCAATCCCGGCGTGACGCGGCAGTTTCCGCATACGCCGGGAATCGACGCCGCCGGTGAGGTGCTGGAGTGCAGCGACGGCAGCTTTGCCGTGGGTAGTAAGGTTATCGTTACCGGTTTTGATCTGGGGATGGAGACCGACGGCGGTTTTGCTCAACTAGTGCGCGTGCCCAGTGCTTGGGCGCTGCCGGTGCCGGATGGGCTGACTACCCGTACCAGCATGATGTACGGCACCGCCGGTTTAACAGCTGGATTGTCGCTGCTGGCGCTGGAGGAGCGCGGTATCAATCCATCCATGGGCGAGGTGCTGGTCACCGGTGCCACCGGCGGCGTGGGCAGTATCGCCTTGGCATTGCTGGCACGGGGCGGTTATTCGGTGGTGGCGGCTACCGGAAAAAGTGACCAGGCTGATTATCTCAACGGCCTGGGAGCCACCCGGGTGGTAAGCCGTGATGATGTAGTGGCCGGTAACGAGCGTCCACTGCTCAAACCGTGTTGGGCGGCGGTGATTGATTGTGTCGGCGGCGAAATGCTGGCGGCGGCGATAAAAGCCACCCGTTATGGTGGCAGTGTAACCTGCTGTGGCCTGGTGGCATCGCCGGAGTTGGCGTTGAACGTATTCCCGTTTATTCTGCGCGGCGTAAGTCTGCTCGGTATAGATTCGGTGGAATGCCCGCTGGAGCGGCGCCGACAGGTATGGGCCAATCTGGCTACCCAATGGCGGGTGCCGCTGCTGGAAGATATGTGTACAGAAATAGGTCTGGATGGACTTGAGGATGCCATAGCCGCCATGCTGGCGGGAAAACTCAGTCGCCGGATGCTGGTTAATCCCGGTTAAAAACGAGCGCAGCAGAAAAGACAGACGCAACAAAGCCGGTGGGGGAGGCATCCACACCGGCTTTGTTGATTTTGCAAACAAGAAAGAAAGGAGGCTATCAAAACCCGCCTGCCACAACAGGTTTTGATGGTTGTTACTCTACCCGCATCCGTCAGCAGTTAATACCGTCAGGCGCGCATTTTTTTCGCTGTGAATCAGCGTTTTTTACCTGTGCTGATACACATGTCGTCGCCGCGTGGATGGGCGGCGCGGTTGACTTTAACGACGGGTTGCCGCTACAGTGGTGCGGTGGCAGGTGTCGTGAGGATATTATGCGCCCTTTTTTTAAGCCGGAGCAATAATGACGATGGTTACAAAATATATGGTATTGGTATTGCTGCTGCTGAATATGGCCTGGAGTACAGAGGCGGTGGCGCAGGTGAAGGTGTTCAACCACAAGGTCGATCAGCCGTTTTCCGGCAGTCAGTCGCCGGACGATGCCTACCGTGCCGCTCTGGCACGCGCCAAAAGCGAGGTGCTGGAGGAGGCTGGGACCTATCTGGAGAGTCTGAGTGTGGTGGAGAACTTTGTTCTCAAGCGGGACGAGGTAATCGCGCTGGCGGCGGGGATTGTGAAAACCACCGTTGTGGCGCGTAAAAACTACGCCACCGATAAGACTTTCGGCATTATCCTGGAAACACGCATTGAAGTTGATTCCTCCATGGTGGAGAAGCGGATGCGTCGTTTGCTCGAAGATCAGGTTTTGCTGCGTAAATACAACGAGATGCAGCAGCGCCAGCGCCAGTTGCTGGCGCATATGCGTCAGTTGGAGGAGCAGAACCGCCGCCTGGCCGCTGAGGAAACGTCCGGTTCGCAGCGGCGGCAGCTCAGCCGCGAATTTGCCCACACCAGCGCCGCCCTCAGTGCCGCCGATTACTACCAGAAAGCATTGGCGCTGTGGCACAACGGCGCTTACAGTGATGCGCCGAAGGCGGTGGAGTATCTCAACAAGGCCATTGATCTGGATCCCAGGGCCGCCCACCTGTACAACAGTCGTGCCGTGGCGTACCTGGGCTTGGGACGGTATCGCCGCGCCCGCCGGGATTTGACCTTTGCCCTCAAATACAACCCCGATTATGCCGATGCCTACAACAACCTCGGCAGCCTCTATTACCGACAGGGGCGTTACCGCAAGGCGGTGGCAAACTATGACAAGGCCATCAGCCTGCAGCCGGATTTTTACGAGGCGCTGATGAATCGCGCCATGTGTCGCCGCAAGCAGCTTAAATATGAGGCCGCCATTGATGATTTTCGGCGCGCTATAGCCATGGCACCGGCTGCCGCCGATCGCGATGGCGCCGTGGTGCGGTTGAATGGTATTGATAAACTGTGTGCCAAGGCGCGTACGGCGTGTGGCCTCGGATTGTGTCGGGCGCTTGATTTTCTGCACCGGCGTGATTTATGCGTTGAAGATAACAACTCCAGGGAGAAATGATGGCATGAACAACGTCGCCAGAGTAAATATCCGCACCGTAGCAGTGGCATTGCTGTTGGTTCTTGGCTGGATCGGCTGGGCTGTAGGTGCCGATTTTCCCACCCAACCGGTCAAAAATCACGGTCAGCGTTGGCGTATCGGTTACCTGCAGGGGGGCGATTACGCCTCTTATCAGCGTTCGCTGGCGGCTCTGGTACAGGCGTTGATGAAAAGCGGCTGGATACAGTCGGCGCCGTTGCCAAAATTGCCCGACGATAAGGATACCAAAGTGTTGTGGCAGTGGCTGGCGCACGATATTAGCAGTGATTATCTGCAATTTGTCGCCGATGGCCGCTACGATGCCGGTTGGGATAAACAGCGCCGCGTAAAAGTGCGCGCCGAGCTGTTGAAACGGCTTAACGGTAAAAAAGATATCGACATCATGCTGGCGCTGGGTACCTGGGCCGGGCAGGATCTGGCCACCAACGAACAGCATGTTCCCACCATGGTGATGTCCACCACCGATCCACTGGCGGCGGGAATTATCAAGTCGGTGGAAGATTCCGGGTTTGACCATATTCACGCCAAAATTGATCCCGGTCGCCACCAGCGTCAGGTGCGCCTGTTTTACGATATTTTTAAATTCAAAAAGCTGGGCATAGTATATGAAAACAGCCGCGAGGGGCGTGGTTTTGCCGCTGTCGGCAGTGTGGAACAGGTGGCGAAGCAGCTGGGATTCAAGATTGCCAGTTGTTACGCGTCGTTCAACAATGTAAGTCGTGAGCAGGCGGCGGCGGCGGTAGAAAACTGCTATGCCAAACTGGCGGATAAAGTGGACGCAGTGTATATAACTCGCCATCCCGCAGTGACGTTGAATAATCTGCCCGTTATTCTCAAGCCGCTGCTGGCGAAAAAAATCCCCACTTTTGCCCAGGGGATGTCGGATATGGTGGCGCACGGAGTGTTGATGAGTATTTCCCTGGCCGATTTCAGTTACATCGGCGATTTTTACGCCCGAACTCTGGCGCAGATCTGTAACGGCGCCAAACCGCGCCAGTTGCCGCAGCGGTTTGAAAATCCGCCTAAAATTGCCATCAACCTTAAAACCGCCCAGATTATCGGCTACGATCCCAGTGTCGATATCCTTGGCGCTGCCGACGAGATTTTTACCGACATCGCCACGACAAAATAGGTCGGCGATTGTCACTGTGGAGACTGCCATGCTGAAGCGGTTGTTCGCCGCAGCGCAGATTCCTGCCGGACGGATATTGCTGGTTCATGTCCGTCTGCGCGGTATCAGCGGGTTTTGCGGCGGTGACTATGCCGCCGCTACCACTGCGGTGCTCGACGGTCTGCTGGCCGCGTGTCCGCAGCTGTTGCTGGTTCCCGCCTATACCATCTACAGTTTTCTCGCCGGACGGGTGTACCACCGCCGTTTCAGTCGCAGCGAGGTGGGGCGTTTTTCCGAGGAACTGCGTCAGCGCGGCTGCCGCCGCAGCAGCGATCCCATGTATAGTCTGCTGCAAATTAGCGGCAGCCTGCCGGAGCATCTGGATTATTCCTCCACCCTCGGTGATGGCAGTGTGTGCTCGTACCTGTATCGACACAACGCTGTAATTGTCAATGTCGATATGCCCGGCTTTTACGCCACGCCTGTTCATGCGTTGGAGTTGCGCCATGCCGTCCCTTATCGTCGCCAGCAGACGCTGGCCGGAGTTGTGCTCGACAGCGGCGATGTCTGCCGACAGGTGAGCTATCGTGCTTATCTGCGCCCGATTGCCGCCGACGGTCGGGTTTATCCTCCTTACAATCAGTGGCGGCGCCGCGATTATCTGCGCCAGCAGGGGGTAATCAATACTGTTGCGGAGCACGGCGTTCATTTGGAGTGGGCGGAGCTGGAACCGTTTGCCGCCGCCATAGATGCGGTGCTACGCCGCGACAAGCTGTTTCTTGTCGATGGGTGGCCGCCGTAGCCTTTATTCCGCCCTCCCCCAAAAAAAATCCGCAATAGACGTTAACAAACTTATCCAATCACTAC